>NZ_JBHMCY010000043.1:0-62829 GCF_042430725.1 Streptomyces cinereospinus
CGCATCCTCCTGGGCTGACCACACCCTCCGTCACCACCGACTACGGAACAGACCCGCTCACCGTACAGACCCGCACTAGATCGGCGAGGCAACGGCCGCCAGAGTGCCGGCTGCGGTGGTGCTGTGGCGACGTGAAGCTCGGGGCTGGATGGTCCCGACGGGATGCTCGGCTCCTCCCCAACTCGGTGCCGCGGGCCGGGCCACGACGGGAGCACCGCTCCCGCGCTGACCGCCGCAGGTCAGCCACCCCGGGGACCGGGGCGAGGCGTACCGGAATATCTGAAACGGGCGGTGTGCAATCGATGTTGGATGTTTACTGGGTCGGATGAGGGCAGGCTGTCGCACCGCTGCCGACGTGTGGGGAACGGAGCCGAGGGTGGGCGTGGAGCGTATGCCATTGGCGGGTGGCGGGGAGATCCTGTTCGAGGCTGCGCCGGAGTTGCGGTCGCCGGTGGGCGGGGGACCGGTGAAGGCCGGTCGGGTGGCGGACGCGGTGAGGGACCTGCCGCGGACGGTGCAGGATGCCCTGGTGCCGGTTCGGGAGATGGCTCAGGCGGCAGTGGCCCGGTTGCGGGAGGCCGGTCCGGCGGAGGTCGAGGTGGAGTTCGGGGTGACCCTGTCGGCGCAGGCGGGTGCGGTCATCAGCTAGGGCGAGGCGATGGCGCATCTGAAGGTACGGGTGCTGTGGCGGGACGGGGCGGGCGCGGGCGACGCGTCGTGACCGAGGGGCTTGGCGATGGGGGACGAACTTCGTTCGGCGGCCGATGAGGTGGGTTCCGGCGGGGGCGGCGTTCGGGGCTTCGGCGACAGGCAACGCTCATGGGCTTCCGCGGTCGTCCAGGTCCTTGCCGGTACCGGCGACGTGGCCGGGGCGGGATTCCTGGCAGATGAGGGCGTCGTCGTCACCTGTGCGCACGTGGTGCGGGCCGCCGGGTACGACCCGGGCGACGAGGTGGGAGTGCGTTTCCCGCATCTGCCGTCGGCCCCTGTGGTGACGGGTGTGGTCCTCGCGGAGGCGTGGCGGGCACCGGAGGCGGAGGACGTCGCGGCTGTCCGGATGGCGAACGTGCCGGTGTCGGCCCGCCCTCTGGCGCTGGGGTCGGCGACGGGAAGCAAGGGACACCCGGTCAGCTCGTTCGGATTTCCCACCCAGGCACCGGAGTTCGGGCACTTCGGGCACGGAACTGCCGGTGGCACGCTGCCCACCGCACGCATGGGCACTCAGCTGCAGTTGACCCATGCCAATGATCTGACGACCGGTTTCAGCGGCGGCCCGGTGGTCGATGACATGACCGGCCTTGTGATCGGGATGGTGACGGCGATCACCGCTCCGGATCCGTACGGCAGGGGGCAGGGCATCGCTTACGCCACTCCCGCGGAGGTGCTGCGCGAGGTGGTGCCCGGGCTGGCGGAACAGCGGATCTGTCCCTACCCGGGGCTGGAGCCGTTCACCGCACAGGACGCTGGGTGGTTCCACGGCAGGGACGCGGCGGTGGACAGTGTCCTGGAGGCGCTGCGTCGGCAGCGCTTGGTACTGCTCCTGGGCCCGTCCGGCGCGGGCAAGTCGTCCCTGGTCCAAGCGGGCGTTCTGCACGCGTTGTCCGAGGGGCGGCTGCCCGGGAGCGACCGGTGGGATCGTGTGGTGGCCCGGCCGGGCCAGAACCTGGCGGCGGAGTTGGAGCGGGCCGGCCTGCCCGGAGCCGGGGCCGTGGGGATCAGGAGCGCGGTCGAGGGCCGACTCGCGGCGGGACCGGACGGGGAGCACTTGCTGCTGGTCATCGACCAGTTTGAGGAACTCCTCGCGCGGCCGCGCGCCGACGTCCGTCGGGCCGTCGACGACCTGCTCGCCGTGGTGGACGGGTGCCCCACCACCAGCGTGGTCCTGGTCATGCGCAACGACTTCTTTCCCCGCTTGGCCGAGGTGTGCCCCCTGTTGCTGGCGGCGGCGACGCCCGGTTCGGTGAATGTCCCCGCCCAGCTCACGGCCTCCGAGCTGCACGCCATCATTACCCGCCCCGCGCTGGACGCCGGTGCCCGTTTCGAGGACGGGCTGGCGGAGGGCATCGTCGACGACCTCCGCGCGGCCGACCCGGACGGGGGAACTCCGGCCACCCTTCTGCCCCCTCTCCAGTTGGCACTGGCCCAGCTGTGGGAACGCCGCACCGACGGGCGTCTGACGCATCGGGCGTACCGGCGCATCGGCAAGGTTTCCGGGAGCCTGACCGATTGGTGCAACAACACGGTGGGCCGGCTGCCTGCCGGGCACCGGCCCACCGCGCGCCGGCTCCTGACTGCCTTGGTCCGCCCCGCCGACGACGTCCGGGGCATCCCGGCCGCCCGTCAGCAGGTTCCGCTCGCGCGGCTTCGGGCCCTGGCTACCGACGCGACGAGCGCCGGCCCCGTCCCGGGCGAGATCTTCGACGAGGTCGTGGCCGCGTTGAGCCGGGATCGGATCATCATCACCGGCACGGTTCCGCGGCCTGATGGTGAGCCAGGTGAGCCGATCGCGGAACTCATTCATGACGCGCTGATCCGAGACTGGGGCGACCTGCGCGAATGGGTCACTCGTGACCGCCGGTTCCAGGTTTGGCTGCACCGCGTCACCGAGCAGCATGACCGCCACACCCGGACGGGCCTCTCCGCGGACCTGCTCGACGGCACCGACCTCGCCGAAGGCATGGACTGGTCCGGGCAACGCTCGCTGCCCACGGAGATCACCGACTTCCTGACCGCCAGCGAGCGCCACCAGCAAGCCGCTGTCCGCCGCACCCGCCGCCTCAACAGCATCCTCGCCGGTCTGCTCGCCCTCGCCCTGATCGCCGTCGGCCTGGCGGCGTGGCAACGCCAGGAAGCCGTCGCTGCAGAGCGTGAGGCCCAGTCCCGGCAGCTTGCCGCCCAGTCCGAGGCACTGATCGACATCGAGCCGGAGCTGGCGTCGTTGCTGGCCGTGCATGCCTACCGCACCTCACTCACCGACGAGGCACGCGCGAGCCTCCTCCAAGCCGCCGACCTGGGACTCACCTCTCTCCTGACCGGCCACTTGGACGATGTGGAGGCGCTCGCGTTCGGTCCGGACGGCCGGACGCTGATCTCGGGCAGCGGCGACGGTGCGGCTCGGACGTGGGACATCGCTTCGGGTCGACAGCGGGGAAGGCCGTTCGTCGGCCACGGCGGACCGACGGTGGGCGGTTTGCCGTTGGCGTTGAGTCCGGACGGCCGGACGCTTGCCTTGGACGCTTCGGACCCGGGCGGCGACGACTTCGCGGTGCGGTTGTGGGACGTGGCATCCGGAGAGCAGCGCGGGGAGCTGCTGACCGGCGAGGACGGTGCAGTGATGTCGATGGCGTTCAGTCCGGACGGCAAGACACTGGCCTCGGGTGATTTCAACGACACCGTTCGCTTGTGGGACGTGGCTTCGGGAAAGCCCCTCCGGGGACCGCTGGGCGGGCACGGCGCATGGGTGACGTCGCTGGCGTTCAGCCCGGACGGCCGGACGCTTGCCTCGTACGGCACCGACTTCGTGGTGCGGCTGTGGGACGTGGCGTCCGGAGAACAGCGGGCGGAACTACGCGCCGGCGAGGCCGACTCGCTGATGTCGCTGGCGTTCAGCCCGGATGGCCGGACCCTGGCAGGGTGCGGCGGCAATGGCAAGGTGCGGCTGTGGGACGTGGCTTCGGGAGAACGGCGGTCGGAACTGCTGACCGGCGAGGACGACTTGCTGGTGTCGGTCGCGTTCGGCCCGGATGGCCGGACGCTGGCCGCGGGTGACAGCGAGGGTGTGGTTCGGTTGTGGGATGTCGATGCAGCTGAGCGGCGGCGTGAGCTGTTGACCGGCCAGGCGGGCGCGGTGGCGTCGCTGAGGTTCAGCCCGGACGGCCGGACGCTGGCCGCAGGCAGCGAGGACGGCACGGTACGGCTGTGGAATCTGGCTTCCGGGAGACAGCGGGAGGAGCTGCGGGCCGGCGAAAGCGGCTGGGTGGTGGCGTCGGTGTTCAGCCCGGACGGCCGGACGCTGGCCGTAGGCAGCCAGGACGGCACGGTACGGCTGTGGAACCCGGCTTCGGGCAAACAGCCTGAGACGCTGCGGACCGGCGAGGACGACTCGGTGGTGTCGATGGCGTTCCGCCCGGATGGCCGGTCGTTGGCCGTGGCCTGGGCGGACGGCACGGTGCGGCTGCAGGATCGGGTCACGGGCCGGCTGCGGCCGGTGCCACTGACCGGCCTGAAGGGAGAGGTCGTGTCGATGGTCTTCAGCCCGGATGGCCGGACACTGGCCGTGGGTGGCGACAACGGCACGGTGCGGCTGTGGGACGCGGCGTCGGGAGAACTGCTCGAAAGGCTATCGATGGGCAATCATGACCTGGTGCTGTCGCTGGCGTTCAGCCCGGACGGCCGGACACTGGCCGCAGGCAGGGGCGAACGCACGGATTTCCGGTCCTCGGCCGCGCGGAGCGGTGACGGTGTGGTCCGATTGTGGGATGTGGCGTCGGGTCGGCAGCGCGGGGAGCTGCTGATGGGCGACGACGACCTGGTGGGATCGCTGGCGTTCAGTCCGGACGGCCGGACACTGGCCGCGGGCAGCGAGGACGGCACGGTGCGACTGTGGGAGACGGCGTCGGGGGATCAACGGAACGAACTCCCCACGGGCACGGACGAACTGGTGGCTTCGCTGGCGTTCAGTCCGGATGGCCGGTCGTTGGCCGCGCGGAGCGACGACAGCGCGGCGACGTTGTGGGATCTGGCTTCCGGCCAGCAGCGGAGGGTGCCACTGACCAGCCGGACGAACGAGGTGGTGTCACTGGCATTCAGCCCGGACGGGCGGACCGTGGCCTCCGGAGACAAGAACGGCGCGGTACGGCTGTGGGACATGGCACTCCCCGACACGGCAGCAGCGATCGAACAGATCTGCCATGCCCTCCACCGGGATTTCACCCAGGAGGAACGCTCCCAGTACCTTCAGGGAACGCGAACCGACCCGGTCTGCCCCCGATGACAACGAACGGGGTGAGGTTCCCCGGGTCAGGGAGCCGCCGAGCGCTGGCCAGCCGGGCGGGTCGTCGTCGGGCCGTTACAGGCGGTTGCTGCCGATGTTCTTCAGCCGGGGCAGCAGCCGGAAGTTGAGCAGGTCAGTGAAGGCGAACCCAACGACGCTCGCGCCGTGGGTGTCGACTAGTTGGACTCGATCTCTGCGTCCGTGCAGTGCCGCAGCAGGCCCTCGATCATCGCCGCGACCTCGGACGACGAACAGCTCTTGAGCTGGGAGTAGATGCAGACGTTCTTCCGCTTCACGTGCCAGTAGATCATCACGCCGTTGCCGCCGTAGCGGGCGTGGTACTCGGTCATGAAGTTCGAGGACCAGGACCCGAACTTCTTCGAGTCCGACGCGCACGCCGTACCCTGTCCCCACCATGCAGTGTCGCGGGCCGCGAAGGTGGCGTTCACCAGCTTCGTCACCGCGGCCCGCAGGTTGTCGACAGTGATGAAGTGCCGGCGCACGTGCCGCAGCGCGGCTTCGGTCTCGCCGTGCTCGCCGGTCGCCACGATGGCGCGGATGCCCATGTTGGTGCCCAGCGCGAACAGGGCGTGCAGCAGGCGCCGCTGGAGGACGGACCGGTCGATGCGCTCATACGCGGCGACGGAGGCGAACTCGTCGGTGAAGCCGGTGTCAAAGTCGGCGTTCTTCAGCACGTCCAGGAGGTCGAGGACGCCCCACCGTCGTACGACCTCGTCCTTGAGCGCCTGGAGGCTGGTGGGCTCGTCCAGCTTCTCCAGCTTCGGCACGCTGATCCACGGCTCACCGTGCCGGGTGGTCACCTTCACCCCGCCCGAGGAGCCGTCCGCCAGCGCGGCCGTGAGCCGGTCCAGGCCATTCGTCATCCGCTGCTTGAGATCCACGATGAACTCCGCCGCGTCCAGCGGCTGACGGATCGCCGCATAGTGCACCGTGCGGGTGGCCTCGAAGTCGCCGGGCAGGTCGTCCTCCGGGTCGCCCCACCGCCTCCCGCCCCCGACGTAGATCTCCCGGCGCCGGATCGCATCGCGCAGCGCGACCAGGACACACAGCTCGTACGGGATGCGCTCGATGCGGCCCTTGTCGTCCACGACGGCCTCGCGCCAGTCCTTGCGCACGACGCCGTCCATCGGCACCGCGTTGCTGGCGTCGTAGAAACGGGTCTTGCCGTCGACCCCGGCGTACTTCTCCAGCAGCGCGAGCGCGTCCATCACCGGCCGGTAAGCGGTGTTGTTGCACCTGGAGCCCAGCGTGCGCAGCAGCGGCGGCAACATCTGCCGGTAGTACGAGCTGTATGACGAGCGCAGCGTGGTGCGGACCTTGGCCTTGAAGACCTTTTCGTACGTCTTCGCCTCGGCGACCAGGTCGCGCAGCGTCTTCTCCCCGACCACCGGATAGAGGGCTGTGCGTACGGTCTTGTCGGGCTGGCCGATTGCCGCGTCGGCAAGCCGGAAGAGGATGCCCTCCTTGCCACGGACCTTCTTCAACTCCGCGGTGAGCTGCCTCTCCACCCGCCGCTCGGCGCGAGCGTTGATCTTCTGCACCAGGGCGATCAGCAGGTCCCCCAAGGCGTCCGTGATCTCCGCCTGCCGGGAGGAGCACAGCGCCGCGAGCAGCGTGATCCGTGCGTCCTCAGCGGTGTCGCGGAAGTCCGAGGGGTACATCTTGATCGCCCGCGCCCGCCACGCGGCCACCAGCTTCTCCGAGCAGTCCGCGAACAGCCCCTCGGGCAGCCCGAGTCTGCGCACGTCGTTCAGCTTGTTGACCTCGGTCAGCAGGGAGTCCAGGCCGACCGCGCCCGGGTCACGCTTGAGCAGCGCCAGCAGCGCGGCGCCGTCCTCGTTTGCTCGATACTGCGCGCCCGGCACTCAACCAGCAGGGCCTCCCGCTGCCGGTCCTCCACCAGCTCGACCGGGCACACCTCCGTGGCCAGCCACGCGGTGAGCTGCTCCTCGTCCTCCAGCGTCGCTGGCCGGAACCTCAGGGCCTCGCGGATCTGCTTCCGGTGACGCTTCGCGCCCGCCAGGTCGTACTTCGCGAGCTCCGCAGCCGGCACCTTCACCAGCCCGGCGACATACGCCACAGCGGGCTGCGGGAACTCCTCGACGAACTCCGGGAACCGGGCCTCGATCTCGAAGAACTTCAGCCATCAGGCAGAAGCCGAACCTCGTCACCCCGGTCTTGTTGGCCACAAGCATCCAGTCGCCTTCCACCAGCGTCCAGTTCGCCAACAGCTCTTCCGGCGACCACTCCTGTCGCACACCCGCCCCTTGTAGTCGGTCGTCCGGGCATTCAGCCGGACAGCCCAACGAGGCGCCCTGTCACCGGGAAACGGCAGAGAGACGAACCCCAGGAACCTACTGATGGGTTACTTGTTCCCTGGTGTCCGGGCTAGGACTCCGGGGCCATCTGCAGGGCGCGGCCCGAGGTGTCGGTCCAGGGCCTTCCTGGGGTGAACGTGCTGGTCGGGGCGGCGTGCGCGGGTGGTGTCGCCGCCAGCCCGGCGGTGGCCGCGAGCAGCAGCGTCAGGGCGCCCGACGCCAGGCGCCGGACGTAGGTGGCTATGCGTGTGAGCATGCGTGACCTCATGAGGGGGTGTGTCCGCACACCGGAGGTGGGCGTGCGGGGATGGATGCGGCCCGTCGTCCTCGTCACGGCGACGGGCACGACGGGCCGCGTGCGCACCGTGGCCGTCTCGGCGTGACAGCCGCGGTGCGCACGTCTCGGGGAGCCGGCGGTGCGGCTCGGTCCTACTGGACGGAGAGGCTGTCGATGTTCGCGCTCTGCGTCTGCTTGAGGACCGCTCGGACGCTGACGCCGTCCCCGCGCGGGAGGTCGGTGGTGAAGGAGGCCGTCGCCCAGTCGTCCCAGCCGCCGGTGGGCGGCAGGGCGAGGGTGGCGCGACGGGTGCCGTTGACGTCGATGTCCATCGGGCGGTCCGACGTGCCCCCGTTGGCGTAGCGGACGCCCAGCTGCTTCTGTCCGGCCGTGCCCACCGTGACCGTCCACGTGACAGTGGACCCCGTCGCGGACGTCCCGGTGCAGTCGGCGTAACCGGTGCCGGTGTAGCCGGGGTGGCGGGTGTCGATGACGAAGGCGCTGTCGAGCCGCGCGTTCTCGGCCTGGTAGACGGTGGCGCCGCCGACGGAGGGGAACGCCGCGCCGCTGGGTTCGACGGTGGCGGCGACGCCGCTCCCGGCCACCGGTATCTCCCCCGTGATGACGCTCAGGACTCTCTTCTCGGCGTCCCAGACACAGCCGGTGCCCCTGTCGCTGAGGAGGACCGCGGCCTCGCTGGTGAAGGCGGGCAGGGTGGAGCCGCCGTTGACCCGCATCCCCACCGGTGCGTCCAGACCGTGGAAGCGGACGAGGTAGCGGCGCTCGCCGGGCGCGCCGTCGTACGTCCCGCGCGGATGCGCGATGACGACGCGGGTGGAGGAGTCCGTGAAGGTGAGACGGGTGACGCTCTTCTTCCCGCTGGTGCGGTACGCCTCGCTCACCCCGTCGTCCTCGACGAGCTCGAAGGCGCCGTCGGCTCCGGCGTAGACGTCCATCTCGAGCCGGTACTTGCTGAGGTAGGCGGTGCTCTGCGCGTAGGGGTACTTGGGCAGGATCGCCCCGGCCTTGACGAAGAGCGGTGTCTCGCCGGTACGGGTGGTGCAGGCGAGGTCTCTGCTGTCGGATCCGGTGTGCTCGGCGTCCGTCCAGTAGTCGTACCAGCGCGCTCCGGCCGGCAGCCAGACGTTCTGGGTGCCTCCGCCGTCCGAGGTGAGGGGGGCGACGAGGAGTGAGGGTCCCCACAGGTACTGGAGGTCGTGGGAGTAGGCCTGGGTGCGGTCCTGGTAGTGGAGCACCATGGCCCGCGCCATGGGCATGCCGGTGGCGGCCGCCTCGTGGGCGAGCGTGTAGATGTAGGGCATCAGGCTGTACCGCAGCTGACCGTACCTGCGGAAGTCCGCCTGTGCCTGCGCGCTCTGGTCGAGCGGCCAGCGGGAGGCCGCCTTGCCGTGGGAGGCGGTGGAGGCGGAGCTGTGGGGGCGCCAGATCGGGGAGAGGCTGGACCAGGCGACGGGCCAGTTGCGGTAGAAGGCGTCGGAGACCGTGCCGCCGTGGCCGAAGCCTCCGCCGTCGATGTTGGCGAAGGGGAAGCCGCCGAGGCCGGCCGTCTGCATGCCTCTGATCTGGGCCCGCATCTCCTCGTAGGTCTGCTCGATGTCACCCGTCCAGTAGTGCCCGTAGCGCTGCTGGCCGGCGGTGGCACCTCGGCTCCAGGTCCACGGACGCTTGCCGGATCCGATGTGGCCGGGCCCGTCGGGGTCCCAGCCCTCCTCCCC
The DNA here is from genome assembly GCF_042430725.1 of Streptomyces cinereospinus. Classification (NCBI taxonomy): domain Bacteria; kingdom Bacillati; phylum Actinomycetota; class Actinomycetes; order Kitasatosporales; family Streptomycetaceae; genus Streptomyces; species Streptomyces cinereospinus. The sequence goes on from NZ_JBHMCY010000043.1 coordinate 9,346, forward strand.
GACCCCCTTGTGCAGGTTCAGGAAATAGGCGTTGCGTCCTTCGGCCCAGGTGCGGCCGTCGGCCGTCCGCGCCGTGTACGGGATCTCGTGGAGGTCGTCGGTCTCATCGATCCACAGTGCGTCGCCGGGGTAGTCGAGGGACGGGTTGAGGGCCTTGTCCCAGAACACCTGCCACACCCAGGCGCGGGCGTCGGGGTTGCTCCAGTCGGGTACGGCGTTGTTCTCCCTGACGTTCCTGAGGTCGGACTCCGCGAAGCTGTAGCCGGGCGGCGGGCCGCCGACCCATCCCGCCATCTCGTTGCTGTTGTTGCGGTTGTAGTCGAGGGTCACGGTGACGCCGTTGTCGACGGCCCACTTCCGGTAACCGGCGGGGTCGGGCCAGCGGCTGTCGCTGAAGTCGAACCACGATCCGGACCATGAGCCCGAGCCCTCGCGCCAGCGGTTGTCGTTGACCTGGTGGTCGAAGGGGAAGCCGGCGGCACGGTGGGTGGTGATCTTCTCGCGCCACCAGTTCTGGTCGCTCACGGTGGGGAAGTTCTTGTCGGACAGGTGAAGCCCGAAGACGGACATCTGCGGCAGCCGCGGGCGGCCGGTGAGCTGGGTGTAGCGGTCGAGGAGCTGCCCGAACCGGGGGCCGTTGATCAGGAAGTAGTCCATCTGGGGGCGGACGCCCCCGGCGTCGTGGCCGTCGGCGAGGAACTGGTACCCGTCGCCTCCTCCGAAGCTGAAGGTCGTGTCGAACGTGGTGTTGAAGAACACCCCGTAACCCCTGCTGGAGAGGTAGAGCGGGACGATGGCCGGGGCCTGGTTCTCGGGGTTCGGGAGGCCCGGTTGGGCGTAGTTGTGGGAGACGGTGTCGCCGGTACGGTCGATCCGTGGCGAGCGGCCCAGGGTGCCGTGCCCGCCCTTGAGGAAGCGCTCGTCGGCGGGCGGTGTCACGAACGCCTCGGTGACGACGGTCGGGTTCGTGCCGCTCCAGGTGATGGCGCGGGTGGCGTCCTCCTTCGCGAGCAGGGCGCCGTTGGACCGGGCGTAGAACTCCAGCCGCAGCGGCTTCTTGCGCAGGACGACGCGCAGACCGTCCGACGCCCCGGTGCGGAGTTCGAGGGTGTCGGCGGTGTCGGCGAGGCTCAGACTGCCGCCCAGAGCGGTGTGGTTGCGGGGTTCCACCATCTCGTAGCGGGTGTCGGCGAAGAAGTTCTCTCCGGAGCGGACAGCGCGCACCCTGACCATCTGGTCGCCGTACGCGGTGATGCGCAGCCGCTGGCCGGTCACGGTGGTGACGGTGACGGTACGGCCCTCCGCGGTGTGGGAGGCGTAGTCGGTGAGTCGTTCGTCGGCCGCCGCGTGAGCGAACCCCGGCAAGGTGACGACGGCCCCTGCGGCCACCGCGCCGGCGGCCGTCGAGAGCAGGGTCCGGCGTGTGATCTGTTCGCGCTTCATCGTGTCTCCCGTATGTGCGGCGATCAGGAGCGGAGCGGCGTCCTGGCACCCGCGGTGCTCCGCGAGCGGGGTCGTGGACCTGCCGAGGGGGAGCCGCCGGCGACGGAGTCGCGCCGCCGAGACGGCTTCTTGTACGGCTTCGGAGGGGGGGCCCTCCCGGGCAGCGCGTCTTGCTCGGCTCAGAAACATCCGGCCACTGCCGGAGATTCACACTTATGAACAAAAGTCCTGCACATGAACATCGGAAATACTGACGCTAGAACCGGAGACACCCAGGGTCAACCCTGTTGCACAGAGAACAACTCCCGTCTGCCGAACTGGGCACCCGCCGGGCCCGACAGGGAGGTGTCGCTGTTCACGTACGCGACCAGGGCCTGACGTTCGGATCCGGACGGACTGATCCGGACGACAGGCTCTGGCCCTCCTGACGGCCCGCTGCCGCGCACGCTCATGCCACCGGTGCCCCGGCCGCTGGAGAGCGGCCGGGGCACCGGTGGCATCCCGTCAGCCGGTACGTACCGGCGTCAGCGGCCGGCCCAGGTGAACTTCTGGGCCGTGGAGCCGTTGCAGGTCCAGAGCTGCAACTCGGTGCCGTTCGCGGTCCTCCCGCCCGTCACGTCCAGGCACAGGCCGGAGTTCTGGCCGACGATGGTGCCGTCGCTCCTGACGGTCCACTTCTGCGACGAGCCGCCGTGGCAGTTCCACTGCGAGACCCTGGTGCCGGGGGTGGTCCCGTTCTCGAAGACGTCGAGGCACTCCGTGGCGGCCATGGTGCGCAGCTCGCCGGTGGAGGTCGGCGTGATCAGCTGGTTGAGGCCGCCGTTGCACTCCCAGATCTGCGTCTTGGTACCGGGGAGGTAGACCGCACCGTTGACGTCGAGGCACTTGCCGGACCCGGCGTTGACCAGGGAGCCGGTGCCGCCCGTCCCGGAGGTGGCGACCGCCGAGATCAGGGCGACCCCGCCGGGGGCCACGCTCGTGGTGTAGGTGCTGACGGTACCGAGCGGCTTGTCGTTGTTGATCATGTCGGTGATCCTCGCCGTGCCGCTGAGCCCGAGCCTGGCCAGCGGGAGGCTGAAGGTGTGGCTGGAGGTGGTGTCGGTGTTGAACATACCGATGTACCAGGTGCCGTTGGCCTCACGCTTGGCGAAGACCTGCTGGTGACCGTCCTTGATCACCCGGGCGGCGGGAATGCCGTCCTGGTCGATCTGGATGAGCCTCCTGTTGGTCAGCAGTGCCATGTCGCCCGGGTCGAGGTTCGTCAGGTCGGCGCCCAGCATGTACTGGGAGCTGGCCAGCGCCCACAGCGCCATGTGCGACTGCCGCTGCGGCACGGTGATGCCGTTGTTCTCACCGTTGCCGACGCCGAAGGAGTCCAGGTCGTTCCATCCCCCCTTCCCGGCGTACGGCTGGTACCTGGCCGCGTCGTCGAACCGCCTGGAGACGTTCGTCCAGCTGGTGAGCGGGAAGCTGTAGCCCCTCGGGCTGGCGCCGATGTCTCCGTCGATACGCCAGGAGTTCGCCAGCTCCGACCAGGTGGGCGAGGCCGACAGGCTGGCGGACAGGTTCAGCGCGATCGGCCGGCCGGTCTTCTCCAGCGCCTGCGACCAGGCCCTGACGTCGGCCGTTTTCGACGGGCCGACCCCGTCCAGCTTCAGGTAGTCCACACCCCAGTCGGCGAACATCTGGGCCCAGGAGTCGATGAACTCCTGTGCGCCGGGCTTGCTGTAGTCGATGTTGAGCATGCCCTTGCAGTTGAAGTTCTGCGCACTGCTGGTCAACGCGATCTGGTCCGCCGTGTACGACGTGCCCATGATCCTCGTCTTCTTCGCCACCGCCTGGGCGGAGATGCCCGGCGTCACGTACAGGCCGTACTTCAGGCCCTTGCTGTGCACGTAGTCGCCGAGGACGTGCATGCCGTCCTTGCCACCGCTGCCCGGGAACAACGCCTCGTCGGTCACCCACCGGCCGTAGGAGTCGACGTCGGGGCCCTGGCTGCCCGGGCACTTGTAGTAGAAGTCGTCCATATTGGCGTAGTTGTAGCCTGCGTCCTTCAGGCCGGTCGACACGAGGGCGTCGACCTGTGCCCTGAACTTCGCGGCCGACGGGTCGCGCTGGAGGAAGCCCCAGCCGCTCCACCCCATCAGCGGCGCGTCGACGCCGATCCCGTTGTCGATCATCGGCACTGCGGCCGGAGCCGCCGCCTGCGGCGCTCCCATCGCCTGCGGCGTCAGCAATCCCACGCCGAGGGCGACGGCCAGCGCCGGCACCATCCATCGAGACTTCATCTGTCCTCGTCCTCTTTCGTCAAGGCACGCGGCCGGTGACGGGGCGCGGTGCCGCGCGATGAGCAGGCGCGCTGCCAGGCGCCCGGCACCGCGCCTCGTCCGTCCGGTGTCCGTGGCCGTGCGTTTCGGTGTGTTGTGGGGCGTGCCGAACGGGCTCAGACGACGCGTCGGTCCCGTTGCGGCGGGTGGAGCGGGACGGGTCAGGCCCGGCCCCACCCCTTCGTCAGGTCCGCCGCGGTGGTGTCGATGCCCAGAGGCGCGGGACTCAGCACCGCCGATCCCTGACGGGACACGGCGAAGCCCAGTTCCCCGCCGTCACCGTCGAGACTGACCTGTGCGGACACCGGCGCACCCGCGGTGGGGCCGGAAATCGTCCAGGTGGTGGCCGGTGCGGCGGCCGCGGGGGCGGGAGCGGCGGCAGGAACAGCCGCGGCCGAAGGGATCAGCGCCCCGTAGGTGACCGCCGGGGCGGTTCCGAACTTGTCTGCGAGCATGCGCCGCATTCCTTCGGTGAGGGGGGTTGTGCGGCACAGTGTGGAGTCTTGTTTGATTGACCGTCAACACTCCGCACAAAATTGAACAGATAGCCAAGCGGCGACCGGAGGGAATGCAGGGGTCACACCTCCCCGGGGGCCCTGCCGGACCGGTCGGGCACCACGCTCGGCCCACACTTCGCGACCTCTCGTCATCGGCAGGCAGTCGCGGCGGGCGCGTCCACGCCGAGGAGAAAGCTCCTTCCCCCAACGGCCTCGGCGCGCCGGACACAGAGCCGGGGAAGCGCCCGATGCACCCCGTCCCGGACTGACACGCCTCGCTGAACTGCGTGTTCATCCGGCCACCTCACACGAGGAAAGGACTTGGCAGCACAGGACGCCGCACAGGACGCCGCACGGGAAGCAGCACGGGGCGTCCGGGCGCAGAAGCTAACTGATGGTCACGCGCCACGAAGTTGTCTGTCGGTGAGCACCTTGTAGTCGTGAGGGGGCCGGCGCAGGACTACGCGTGTGATCGATCGCGTTGCAACTTGGTGATTTCCATGGGAAGTAGGCCGGCATGGCGCTGGCCCCCGATCCCCTCAGGCTGGTATCCCGGCCGCTGCCATCCCTCGCTTCGATCGTTCGGGCCCCAGGAGGGATCCTGTCGGTCGTCGGCCCCCGCAACCGCCGTTCCCCTTCCTCCCCGACGCGCAGGAAGCCTGTGAGGTGCCGGAGCGGCCGGCCTCACGGTGTCCGCCGGCGGGCTGTTGTCGGCGTGCGGCGACGACGCGGGGTCCGGTGGCTCGGGGAAGCCGTCCGGCCCGGTGACGGCAAGCACCGTCAGGTTCACGCTCTGCAGGGCAGTCCATGAGCAACCAGAACCTCACCGCCGTCTCCTCGATCTCGCCGCTCGAACGTCGCGCGTCGTCCAGCGGTGCCAGATGCCGTACGGAGAGGCCCTCCGCGGTGCGGGCGTCGGAGCGCACCAGGGACCGCGGCCCGAGGTCGGACAGTCGGACGACGCCCGGCATGGCGAACCGCGTCGCGGACTCCAGCACCAGCACCGCCTCGACGAAGCCGACGTGGAGCTGATCGAGAGGAAGGGGCGGACTGACCGCCACCAGTCGGTCGGCGACGGTCTTCGGCGTTCTCGGCGCGATGGAGCCGAGGGCCGTACCGACCTGGGCGAGCGGCAGCCGGTCCGCGGGGACGTGACCCGTGGCGGCGACGGCACGGCGGATCACGCCGGAGTCGTCGGTGGTCACGGCGCGGGCCGCGACCGCGACATGGCGGGCCGGGGAGACGAGCCCGAAGAGACGGGCGTCGCGGTTGACTCGCTCCGGCGGGAAGGTGCCGCTGAGCACGCCGGCCGCGAAGGCCGGGCGGCGTTCGGCGTCGAAGTGCGCGCCGGCCCCGCCGTCCGGGCGGCGGACGCCTTGACCACACCGGCGTGCAGCGTGCGCTCCCCGATCGGGACCGGTTTCATCGTGCTCCGCCGCACTTCTCGTTTGCCGCGGTGGCCGTCACTTGTCGGTCTGCTCGCCCAGCCAGGCGAAGGCGGACTCCTTGATGTCGCGCTCCAGGTCGCTGCCCCTGGTCGCGAAGACCCGGCTCACCGGAAATCCGCTGGCCTCCAGCAGGTAGGCGAGAGCGGCGTACTCCCGCGGATACCGGGCGACCGTCTTCGCGTCGATGTCGACGATCCCGGCGGGAAAGGTGAAGGTGCCGAAGTCGTAGACGCTCTTGCGGTCGTTGATGCGCCACACCCCGTCCCGCTTCGCCAGACGGTCGATGAACCGGTTGTGGCCGTCGCATCCGAGGCGCAGGTCGACGTTCTCGCCGATGATGACGGCGTTGGTCTCGCTGACAGCACGGGTACCGTCAGCGGAGAAGGTCACGACAGGCGCGGTGATCAGGTGCTTGGTCCGGAAGGCGGAGGCCCCCATCCGGGCGGAGGCGTCCACGAACTCGTACGCCGGCCCCTCGAACCAGGTGATCTCGATCCGGCCGTCGGGGTGGAAGAGGCCCTTCAGCCGGTCCCACTCACCAAGGTCCCGGTGGATCCACCCGGTCATGAGATCGGCAATGTCCTGTCGGTCCTGAGACGTCACGTTCATGCGACCAGCGTGCCCCCGGCTGAGCGATAGGTCCAACCGAAAGATACGATCGACCAATCGGCTGGAACGATGAACAGGAGTGAACGGTGGAGCTGCGGCACCTGCGCTATTTCGTCGCCGTCGCCGACGAACGGCACTTCGGCCGGGCCTCCGAGCTGCTGCACGTCACCCAGTCCACCCTCAGCGCCCAGGTCCAGGCTCTGGAGCGGGAGGTGGGCGGACGCCTGTTCTCCCGTACCAGCCGACGCGTCGAGCTGACCGAGGCCGGCGAACTGCTGCTGCCCGAGGCCCGCAGAGTGCTGGCACAGGCCGACCGTGCCCTGCAGGTGGCCCGGGAGTCGGTGCACGGCGAGACGGGAACGGTCCGGATCGGCTTCGCCGGCGTCGCCGTCCTCCAGGGCGTCCTCTCCGACGACCTGCGCGACTTCAGCCAGGCGCACCCACGGGTCGGCCTCGCCCTGACCGAGCTTCCGCCGGCCGCTCAGATCCAGGCGGTGCGCGACGGCGCGCTCGACCTCGGCTACTGCCCCGACCTGGGCCTCGGCGACACCGACGGCCTGCGGGTCACCCGCCGCGCGCCCACTCCGCTGTCCGTCGCCCTGCGCACCGACCACAAACTGGCGTCCGCGTCCGCGGTGACGACCTCCGCCCTGAGCGCCCACGAACTCATCGTCTTCGCGAGCAGCGAGGAGGACGAGACCGTCCTCTCCCGGCTCTGGCCCGCCGCCGAGGAGGACCGCTCCCGGGTCCGCCTGGTCGGCAGCACCCTGGGAGCCCTCGCCCTCGCCCTGGCCGGCACCGGCGTGGCCCTCGTCCCCACCGCCACGGAGCGCATCGCCCTGCCAGGCCTCACCTATCGGCCCCTGCGCGGCGCACCGCCGGGACCGGACCTGCTGGTCCTCGGCCGGCACGACGAGACGTCAGGAGCGGTCCGCGCCTACCTCGGCGGCGTCCGCGCGCCATGAGCCCGCCGCCGACAGGAACACGTCGTTCGCCTCTCGCTCCCCGATGGTGACCCTGACTCCGTCCTGGCCGTAGGGCCGCACGGTCACGCCGGAGTCCTGGCAGTGTTCGGCGAAGGAAGTGGTCTGCTCGCCCAGGCGGAGCCAGAGGAAGTTGGCCTGGCTGTCGGGCGGGGTCCAGCCCTGGCTCAGCAGCGCCCCGCGGACGCGTTCCCGTTCGGCGATCAGTTCGCCGACCCGTTCCATCAGCTCGGTCCGCCGGTCGAGGGAGGCGATCGCGGCGCTCTGCGCGACCGTGGAGACGCCGAAGGGGACAGCGGTTCTCCGCAGCGCCTCGGCGACCGGTTCATGGGCCACCGCATAGCCGATCCGCATCCCGGCCAGCCCGTAGGCCTTGGAGAAGGTCCGCACCGTCACGACGTTCGGCCGGTCGCGGCAGAGCTCCACACCGTCGGCGCAGTGGGGGTCGCTGACGAACTCCAGATATGCCTCGTCCAGGACGATCAGCACGTCGGCCGGCAGGCGGTCGAGGAACGGCTCCAGAACGTCTCGTCGCAGGGCGCGGCCGGTCGGGTTGTTGGGCGTGCACACGAACACCAGCCGGGTGCGGTCGGTGACCGCCCGCGCCATGGCGTCGAGGTCGTGCGCCTCGTCGCCGGTGAGCGGCACTTGCACCGGCCGCGCCCCGGACAGGCGGGCGACGAGGGGGTAGGACTCGAAGGACCGCCAGGCGTACACCACCTCGTCGCCGGGGTCGACGGCGATCCGGCAGAGCTGCTGCAGCAACGCGCTGGATCCGGTGTCCGCAGCGATGCGGGAGGCGGGCACCGCGAGGTGTTCCGCCAGCCGGTCGGTGAGTTCCGTCCCGTGCAGGTCCGGGTACCGGTTCATCCTCCCGGCCGCGGTGGTCACGGCCTCCAGTACGCCGGGCAGCGGGGGGTAGGGATTCTCGTTGGAGGACAGCTTCCAGCCCGCGCCTCCCGCGGACGCGGCCGGCTTTCCGGGCACGTACGCGGGGATCGAGCCGAGCAGGGCGCGCAGCCGAGGTGGGGTACGACCGCCGGTGCTCATCGCACGCGCTCCCCCGCGATCCAGACCCCGGCGATGTTGCGGGTCGCCGTGATGTCCTGCGTCGGATCGCCGTCGACCAGGAGCAGGTCGGCGCGCCTGCCCGGCTCGATGACACCACGGTCCCCGAGGCCGAACGTCTCCGCCGTGAGCCTGGTGGCCGCGCGGAGCACTTCGAGGGGCGTGAGGCCGGCCTCGACCATGAGCTCCAGCTCGTCGTGCAGGGACTCGCCGTGCTCGGGGGCGAACGGGACGCCGGGAGCGGAGTTCGCGTCGGTTCCGACCAGCAGCCGGACACCGGCCTGATGGAAACGGGTCACCGTGTCGCGGGCGTACTCGTAGCTGAGCCCCGCCCCGGCCCGCACCGCGGCGATGCCGCGCATCATCGTCAGAGTCGGCACGGATGTCATCCCGCCGCTGCTCATCCGCTGGACGGTCGCCTCGTCCAGGACGGCGTCCAGGGGAGCGTGCGTGCTGATGTCGACACCGGCCTCCACCGCCACACGGAAGGCGCCGGTGGTGATCGAATGCGCCACGACCAGCAGATCGTGTTCGTGTGCCGCGGCGACGACCGCGTTCACGCTCTCCTGGTCCATGCCCGCCGGCGGCGCGGCCTCGGTAACGATCTTGATGTAGTCCGCGCCGTCGGCGACACGGCGCTCCACGAACGCGCGCGCCTCCTGCGGGCTCGTGACGATGCCGTCGGCGGGGAACCCGGGCATCTTGGCGTGGTTGCCGCCGGGGCCCACCGCCGGGGTCGTCGCGCTGAACACCTGCGCCACGCCCTTCTGCGCGCGCATCTCGGCGACGAACGGCTGCGGCCAGGCCGCCATGTCCAGCCCGGTCGTCACGCCCCAACGCGCCAGGTTTTCCAGGTCAGGGCGGCCGAGCACGTGCATGTGCGCATCGATCAGCCCCGGCAGCAGCACCCGGCCCGCGCCATCGACCACCTCGTCCGGTGTGCCCTCACCGGCTATCTCCGCCCCCTGGACATATACACGCCGGGGTTCCGTCAGGCCCTCGCCCGTGAACACACGGACACCGTCGAACGCGATGACAGTCGCCATGATGAAGTCTCCTCCTAATTACCTTTCTCGAAAGATATCAGAAAAGGTTTCTTTGGTAGGATGAGATCATGTCCGCCGACCGAGTGAACGGCTCCGAGGAGGAGCGCCTGGCGCTGGCCTTCTCCCAGCACGTCGTACGCCTCCAGAGCGTCTTCGAACAGGCCATCGCCCCCGCTCTGGCGGCACAGGGCCTCACACCCGCGGAACTGGACGTGCTCGCGGCACTGCGGTCGGTCGGCGCCCCGTACCAGCAGCGGCCGAAGGAGCTGGCAGCGCGTCTGCTGCTGACCACCGGCGGGCTGAGCAACGTCCTGCGCCGGCTCGACGCCCGTGGGCTCGTGACCCGCATCCCCGACCCCTCGGACGGACGAAGTCACCACGTCCGGCTGACATCCGCGGGAGTCGCCACCGCCCAGCTCACCACCGCGGCCGCGACGGCCGCGCTCCAGCAGGTACTGGCCGCCGTGCCGTCCGCGACGCTGGAGGACACGCTGCACCGGCTGCGGGCAATCCTGGCCACAGTCACATCCGGACCAGCGGCCACGCCGGGCAGCGGCCTGACCTGACCACCGGCGCCGGCGTACCTCTGTCACGCGGTCTCGGCTCCCTACCGGACTCGTGCCGGTCGCTGGCCCCTGTGGTGGTGCCGCCGCTGGTCAGCCGCTGGGCGTCACGCAGCTGACTGGAGTACGCGCGGGTTCGTACAAGGTCTCTGCGTGCGATCTGTCGCCTGTCGGCAGGTCCGGGACCCGTGTTCGAAACATCAGCATCTCCCGGGCCCGGTGCCGGAGTTGGGGGCCGTGCCGGTTCGCGCGACACCGCACACGCACACCGCGGAACGATCACAACAGCGCGGCAGGTGCCGCGAGGGTCAGGGCAGTGCCCCATCCGTCTCGACGCACCCCGACATCGAGACGCCTCATGGATTGTTGCCTCCGAACGGCTCGGGTGGGGGCAGGGATGACACGAATGTCGCTGCGAGTAGATCGTCGAGGGGCCCCCACCCCGTCGGGCGGAAGGTCGCGGGTCTGGTCTCCTGTCCGACGGGTGTACCGCTGTTTCCGGCGGTGGCTCCGGCCTGCTGCTCGTCACAGATCGGGGAGGCCCTTCGTTGACTCTGGCCCCGCTGGAGTGTGTCGGCGGCCCGCCGGCGCTTCGATCTGTTCGGACAGAAAGGAGAGCACGGCCGGGATGACGTCAAGGTCGCTGTGTCCGGCGCCACTGACGATGTCCAGTTGCGTGGCGATGCCGTGTCGGGCCCAGTTCTCGCGCAGCTCGTTCAGGCGGTCCATGCGGCTGCCTGGTTGCTCGGCCCCTTCCCAGACTTCGACGTGGGTGTCGTGTTCCCCGATGACGAGCTGCACGGGTAGTTCCGCCATGGCTCTGGTGTCTGGAGCAGCTCCGAGAAGTTCCGCGCTGTCAGCGGTGCCCCGCCACCACGGTGTCCGGGAGTCGAGGAGGGTGGTGCGCCCTGGCGCGCCGACGGAAAGGGAGGCGAGGCGATCGGGGTGGAGATAGAAGAAGCGGTGGGCGAATTGACCGCCGCCGGAGAAGCCGTGCAGGTGGAAGCGGTCGGTTCGGATGTGCCAGCGGCCGGCCGCCTCCTCGATCATGTCGAGGAGGAGCAGGTCGGGCCGAAAGCCCGGTGCGGTGAAGAACTTGTAGCTGTCGAGGTCATTGGGGCCGGTCAGGCCGGCGGGGAACAGCGGGGCGAGTACGACGCAGCCGTGTTCCTCCGCGAAATCGGCGAAATGGTCCCGGACCTGGCCGACGTTCCGATGGGTTCCGTGGACCGCCACGACCAGGGGGCTGGGCTCATCGGTGTTGCTGTGCCCGCGAGGCACGTGCAGACAGTAGGAGACGCGCGGATCGCCGGAGAGTGCGAACAGCGGTGTGGACCCGGTGAGGAAGAGCTGTGCGGGATGGTCGGGCGGCAGGTGCCAGGGAGAAAGGGGACGCTCGGTGGGCATGGTGTGGCTCCAGACTGCGTGACGAGGAGGGGCGGGTGCCGGTCAGGGGGCCGGGGGAAGCTCCATGTCCATGAGCGGGGCGTACTGCTGGCCGGCGTAGCAGTCGGTGTCGTGGAGATCGCCCTGAACGGTCGGACGAGGCAGGGAGACCTTGACGGCGAGTGCGCCGGGGTGATTGACGACGAGGATCTGATCGGGATCGGTGCCGTAGACGGACGCGAAGAGGCCCTTGGTGAGGAATCCGGTGGCCACCAGCGCCTCGTAGGCGGTCTGGTCGTGGCACATGAAGTCGAACGTGAGAATGAAGGGTCCGGCGTTCTTGGAGCGGACCAGGGAGCAGAAATCGAGCAGGGTGGCCATGGGCCTTACAGCTCCTCGGTGGTGGTGCGGAACAGTTCGGTGGGGGTGATTCCGGTGACGACGTGGTTGAGGGTGAAGCGGTAGAGCGGGCCGCGGTCCGTCTCGGGGGGCGAGTAGGGGTAGGCCAGGGTCGAGACCAGTCCGTCGTACTCGGCGATGGGCAGGTGGCTGCTGGCGTGGGCGACGAGGGTGGCGATCGCGTGGGCGGTGGCCTGGTCGGGGGCGGTCACCGTGATCAATACGCCGAGTTCGCGGGGCTGCAGCGGATCGGGCTCGGTGCCGTCGAGGACGGCTCCGCCGCCGTAGAGGCGGTAGTCGATGTCGATGGTGGCCGGGTCGACCGCGCCGTCGAACACGTCGAGGATTTTCGCGTCGAAGTACTGCTGGGCGAAGGGCAGGAGTTTGGGCAGGGCGTCGATCACGATGCGGTCGCGCACACCGCCGATGATGACGGTCTGGTAGCCGACGAGTTCCGCGCCTTCGAGCTTGTTGGTGTAGCCGTCGGCGGGGAGATAGCGGGCGCCTCGGACGCGGACGGTCTGTTCGTCGACGGCTTCGTAGGTGGCGTCGGTGGTGTCGAGCACGCCTGAGGGTTCGGCGATGTGGAACGGGTCGGCGTTCTCGTACAGGGTGTGGGCCGCGACCGAACGGGGGGTGAGCCGGGTGCCGTCGGCGAGGGCGGTGACGTCGAAGTGGTCGTCGCGCAGCGTGGCGAGCAGGCCGTTGGCGGAGGGTGGGACGGCGCAGGCGGCGCCGCACTCGATGGTCTTGGCCATGTGCCAGGCGAGCCCGGCGTCGGCGCCGCGCAGGTGCGGGAGCGCGGCGAACAGGGCGGTGTCGCTGGCGCGGCCGGCCAGGATGACGTCGCAGCCCCCGACGAGAGCTTCCTGGATGGGTTCGACGCCCATCATCGCCACGGTGTGGCTGCGTTCGAACAGCTCTCGGTCGATCTCGGGTGCATGGGCGAGTGGCCGGATGCGGCCGGCGTCGTAGAGGTCCTGGAGGCGGTCGGCGGGCTGGTCGGAGTAGATCAGGGCGAGCTTGAAGTGCAGGTTCTCCTCGTCGGCGATACGGCGGGTGAGAGCCGCTACTTGGTCGACGCCGGCGTCGCGTCCGGAGGTGCCGCACGATCCGATGATGAGCGGCACCTTCAGCTCGTCGCGGGCCTTCAGCAGGAGCCGCAGGTCACGCGCGACTGCCTGGGCCGAGAGCTTGGGTGTGCCGGAGCCGAGGGCTGCGGGGCCGGAGTCGGTGGATCCGGCGTCACAGGCGATGACATGGGGGCGGGCTGCGACGCCGCGCCGGAACCCGTCCGCGTCGAAACCGGCGCCCAGTGCCCCGGTGGGGGCGAGAATGCGGAGTTCCATGGGGTGGTGACCTTTCGTCGTGCTGGTGGAGCGGTTCTTCACGACTCGCTCCGGTCGGGAATCCGGCGGGTCAGGAGGCCGAAGACGGCGAAGGTGACCGCGGCGAAGGCGGCGGCGTTCAGCATCATGTAGCGCCAGCTGGTGAGGTCCACTGTGCTGCCGAGGATCGCCGGGCCCAGGGCCATGCCGGCGGAGGAGGCGATGGTGTAGAGGGCGGTGTAGGTGCCGAGCACCTTCTGGGTGGGGGCCAGGTTCCACAGGGCGACCAGTGCGTTGACCGCGAACGAGGCGTAGCCGACGGCGGAGAGGACGGTCGAGGCCACCGTTCCCGGGACCGTCGGGAAGGCGAAGCCGACCAGGAGGCCGATGACGAACAGTCCGACGCCGTAGCGCATGGCGCGCAGTTGCCCGAGCCGCTCGGAGCCGTAGGCAAGGGGAAGGACACACAGCAGGAAGGCGACGGCGCCCGGCAGGGCCAGTCCGCCGGCTTCACCTCGGGTCAGCCCGAGCACCTCGGTGCCGTAGGGCGTGTTCAGTGAGCGCAACGCGGTCCACATGCCCGAGAAGCAGAAGATGCCGATCATCAGCAGCACCGTGGGACTGGAGGGGCTGCGTGCCGCATCCTTCAGTACCGCCCAGGGAGAGGTGAACTCCGGCTCGTCCTCCCGGCCCTCGGAGGGTTGCTCGGGCAGGACGGCCTGCTGGTGCCGGCGGCCGAGGAACATCCAGGACAAGCCGAGCATGATCAGCATCAGGACCGGGGGGATCGCGAACGCCAGATGAAGGCTGCGGTCCACGACCAGCAAGCTGATCAGTGACGAGACGATGATGGTCAGACTGACGCCGGCCTTGATGAAACCCTGGGCCTTGCTGCGGCTGCCTGCGGGAACGTAGTCGGATATCAGTGTCTCGGTGACGCCTTTGAAAGCATTGGCGATCAGGGCGAACCCGACGACGCACACCATCAGCACGGGAAGACTGCCGGCCCAAGGAATGAGCACGAACGGGACCGTGGCCATCACGGCGCCGATCAGCACGATCGGCCAGCGCCCCGCCTTGCGGCGTACGAGTCTGTCGGAGAGGAACCCCACGGACGGCTGGGTGAAGATCCCCAAGGAGTGGTCCAGCCCCATGATCAGGCCGATGACGCCCGCCGAGGTGACGTACTGGCGCAGCTGCTCGGGGACCTGGGCGTCGTAGAAATTCCACACTGACTCCTGGGCGAAGACCGCCAGGGTGACCCACAGCACCGCGCTCGCGCTCATCCGCCTTCGGGCGTCGGGTGTCGACGGTGCGAGGGTGGATGTCCCGTCCGAGGTGGTCGCGGCAGGTTGATGCAGCATGGCGGCTCCTTGCCATATGCTATAGCAGAAATGATGCGCGTGCGTCGGCTGCCACAGGGGGCCTGACGAGCAGGCGGCCGGGAGGGGTGCGATCAGCTGCTGGAGAGCTGATGCAGTGCCTCGCGGTGGTGATGCGCGGCGAGCAGCTCGGCTCGTTCCTCGTCCCGGTCAAGAAGGGCGTCGAGCAGGCTGCGGTGTTCGCGGAACCTCCGGCGGAAAGCCTCGGCGCGGCCCGGGGCGAGCTTGATCGTCAGATCAAGACGCTCCTCGTCACTGAATGCGCGGGCCTGCTGTAGCAGGCCCTCAAGCACCGGATTGCCGGCCGCTGCCTCCACTTGGTGGTGGAAGCGGCGCAGCAGGCGATGAACGGCTACCAGCCTGTCGGTCGTGTCGGCACGGGTCCCGTGTCGCGCCAGATCCTGCTCGGTCTCGTCGACCAGGGCATCGGCCTGCTCCAGGATCTCGGCCAGGTCTGCGAGCTGGGCGTCAGTGGCTTTCCGGGCGGCCAGGCGAGCCATGAGGGCCGACAGCCGCACCTCCGCCTCCACGATCTCCGCACGCGCGGAGGCCGAATGATCGGCGATCCGCAGCGCCCGGGCCCCGACCCGCTCCACCACCTTCTCGTGCACCAGCTGGCGCAGCGCTTCCCGCACCGGGGTGGGACTGACGCCGAGACGGGCGGCGAGGTCACGTTCGGTGATCTTCTCGCCCGGCAGCAGCGAACCCTCACGAATCGCGGCACGAAGCCGCCGGTAAGCCTGGTCGGCCAACGACGTCGTCTCCATGGGGCTGAGGGCATCGGTGCTCATGTCCACCACCCTGGCGCCGCTATAGCAAAGAGTCAATAGACTGGTTTCCGGAAGATGTCCGCGGCATTGCCGAACGTCGGTCGGCCCGGGCATGTTCCCGTCGAGGACGCCCCGGCCGCCTGACGTCTGCGCCAGGACGGAGCTCGCTCCGCGTCACCAGCACGTTCCGTGCCGAGGCAACGTCGTGGGTGTAACCGTCAAGGAATCGTCAGGTTGCGGGAGGAGGTGTCGTCAAGCTGCGCAGCTTGCATGAGGGCTTCGCTGTTCCCTCTTGACGGAAATGGGCTGTAGGCATGGCTGTGCTGCTTCATCGATGGGGGGTGTTCGCGGTTCGCCGCTGCCGTACGGTTCTGACCGTGTGGCTGTTCGTCGTCGCCGCGATCGCCGTGCTCGGGGTGACCTTCGCGGGGAGTTTCGATTCCCAGTCGGACATCCCTGGGTCGGCTGCGCAGAGCGCCCTGGAGGAGATGGACCACCACTTCGGGGCTTCCGACCGGCAGAGCGCGGAGGTTGTGTTCGAGGCACCCAGAGGCACATCGTTCGAGGATCCGGGCAATGCCGCCGCGCTGAGGCGGACCCTGTCTGCCGCGGCCACCGTTCCCGGCGTCACCTCGGTCAGTGACCCGGTACGCAGCCAGACGGTGACACCGGACGGGACGACCGCCGTCGCCCGGATCGAGTTCTCCGCGTCCGCGGATCAGGACGTTGCCGAGGGCGACCTGAACGCGCTGAAGGACACGGCTGCCAGCAGTCGTGCCGCGGGCGTCGACGTGTTCTTCGGAGGTGACGCTTACAAGGAGTCGAGCCCTCCGGTCGGACCGATGGAAGGGGTCGGGGTACTGGTCGCGCTCGCGGTTCTGGCGATCACTTTCGGCTCCATGCTGTCCGCGGGCATGCCACTGCTCACCGCTTTGGTCTCGGTCGCTGCGAGCATGACAGGGTTGATGGGCCTGTCCTCGGTGCTGAGCGTTTCGGACAAGGCACCGACGCTGGCGATCATGCTGGGCCTCGCGGTCGGAATCGACTACGCCCTGTTCATCGTCTCGCGCCACCGTGCGGAACTGGTGCAGGGCCGCAGCGTCCGGGACGCGGCTGTCCGTGCGACCGCGACGGCCGGCAGCGCTGTGACGTTCGCCGGGATGACCGTGATCATCGCGCTGGCGGGACTGACGGTGGCCGGTGTTCCGGTGCTCACGTCGATGGGCCTGAGCGCCGCGGCGGCGGTCGCCGTCGCGGTCGTCATGTCGCTCGGACTTCTTCCCGCTCTGCTGGCGCTCGCCGGGGAGCGACTGCGTCCCAAGCCCGGCTCGCGTGCCGCGACACGTATGCGCGACGCCGCAGATCCCGCCGGCAAGCCCTCGATGGGGGCTCGCTGGGTCGGGGCAGTCGTACGGCGCCCCTGGCGGGCGGTCATCACCGTCACCCTGGCCCTTGCCGCGCTCGCTCTGCCTGCCACACAGCTCCAGCTCGCCCTGAGCGACGACGGCAGCGAACCGACCTCGACCGCCGTGCGGCAGACCTACGACAAGATCGCTGACGCCTTCGGTCCCGGAACCAACGGCCCCCTCGTGGTGCTGGTGACCGACGCACCGACCGGCACGCTGAAGACCACCGGCCAGCAGGTCGCCCAGAACTTGGCCGGGGCCAAGGGGATCGCGCGGGTCAGTCCCGTCGACTACTCCAGTGACGGAGCTGCCGCGCGGATCCAGGTCACCCCCGGCACCGGGCCCCGTGACCCGCAGACCAGCGAACTCGTCGCGGCACTGCAAGAGCGTGTCAGCCCTCTGGCGGCGCACAGCGGCAGCAGTATCGCGGTCACCGGCCAGACCGCCGTCAGCATCGAGGTCTCCGACAAGCTCAGCGGCGCCCTGCTGCCCTTCGCCCTGGTGGTCGTCGGGCTTTCGCTGCTGCTGCTGATGGCCGCGTTCCGGTCCCTCGCCATCCCGATCAAGGCGACGTTCGGCTTCCTGCTGTCGGTGGGCGTGTCCTTCGGCACGATCGTCGCAGTGTGCCAGTGGGGGTGGCTCGCGGGCACCCTCGGTGTCCCTTCCACGGGGCCGATCGCCAGTTTCGTGCCCATCATCGTGATGGCCGTTCTCTTCGGCCTGGCCATGGACTACGAGGTCTTCCTCGTCTCCGCCATGCGCGAGGAATACGTACGGACGAGGCGTCCTTACGCCTCCGTCATCGGCGGCACCCGGCACGCGGGCCGTGTGGTGACCGCAGCAGCACTGATCATGGTGGCCGTCTTCGCGAGCTTCCTGTTCAGCCACGATCCGGCGATCATGCCGATCGCTCTGGCACTGGCGGTCGGCGTCCTCGTCGACGCGTTCGCCGTCCGTCTGACACTGGTCCCGGCGGTGCTGTCGCTGCTGGGCCACAGCGCCTGGAAGCTGCCGCGCTTCCTGGACAGGTGGCTGCCCGACCTGGACGTCGAAGGCCGGCACCTGGAGGACAAGGAAGACGGGCGCATCGATTCACCTGGGACCGAACCCGTTCCCATGACGTATCTCCACGCCCCGAAGTAGGACACTCCTTCATGAACTCCCCGGACACGGTTCTCGTGGTCGACGACGATGCCGGCATCCGCGAGCTGATGGCCTCGGCCCTGCGCTTCGCCGGATTCGAAGTCCACCTCGCGAGCGACGTACCGCAGGCTCTGGACCATCTCTCCCGGCACACTCCCGACGTCATCGTCCTCGATGTGGGACTGCCCGGAGGCGGTGACGGCTTCGACGTCCTGCAGCTGATCCGCTCCCGCGGCAACACGGTACCGGTGCTCTTCCTGACCTCCAGGGACGCCATCGAGGACCGTGTCCGGGGACTTCGGCTCGGCGGTGACGACTACGTCACCAAGCCCTTCAGCGTCGTCGAAGTCGGCGCCCGGCTCCACGCCCTGATCCGCCGGGCACGCGGCAGCGCGGGCGCCGCCGACGACGGCGTCCTGCGCTACGCCGACCTCGAACTCGACGAGCGGCGCCACCTCGTACGGCGCGGCGGCGAGCGGGTCGACCTGTCGCCCACCGAGTTCCGGCTCCTGCGCTTCCTGCTCTCCCACCCCGGGCACGTCATGACCAGGTCTCAGATCCTCGAAGCGGTCTGGCAGTACGACTTCGGCGGGGACTCCGTCGTGGTGGAGCGATTCGTGTCCAATCTGCGCCGCAAAATCGACCACGGCCGGGAACCGCTGCTGCACACAGTCCGCGGCGTCGGCTACAGCCTCCGGCGCCCTGCCTCATGAAAGCGCCCACCTGGGTTTGCGCCATCACGTCCCCCCGGCCGACCACCATCCGCGGGCGCCTGTTGATCGGCATCCTCGTGCTGTTGGCCGCCGGCCTCGTCGGGAACTCGATCACCAGCGCCGTGACCCTGCGGACCTACCTCCACCACCGGGCCGAGGCGACACTGCGCGCATCCGGCGACCGAGTCCACCGAATCCTTGAGGAGCGCCCGCAGAACGTCGACGGCGCACAGCTCGCCGCCCTGGTCGAGCCCCTCATGGGCATCACCGTCATCGACGCCACCGGCGAGATCGCCGAACAGGTCGGGGCGGGCGTGCCCCAAGCGATCAACGGCCTGACCGCGGACCGTCTCGACCAGGTCCTCACCTTCGACAGCACGACATCGGTGCCCGACCTGCTCGCCCTGCGAATCCCCACCACCGGACTGACCATCACCACCTCGCACCAGGTGGTGGAAGCCTCCGCCGTCATCCTCACCATGCGCACCGACATCGACCGCGTCACCGTTGCCGAATTCATCTCCGGGCAGGCCACCAGCGTCGGCATCACCCTTGTGCTGGCTTTCGCCGTCGCACTGCTCATTCTCAGGATCGGCCTGCGCCCACTGGGGCGGATGGCCGACACAGCTGATGACATCGCATCCGGCGCCCGCAGTGAACGTCTGCCCGTCTACGGGTCACACACGGAGACCGACCGGCTCGCCGTCGCCGTCAACGGCGCATTCGAGGCCCAGGCCCGCGCCGAGACGCAGATCCGCGACTTCGCCGCCGACGCCTCCCACGAACTGCGCACACCGCTGGCCACGATCTCCGGCTGGCTCGACCTCTACAACCAGGGCGGCCTCAGCGCTCCCGCCGACCTCCACAGAGCCCTGGAACGGGTCGACGGTGAGGTCGGCAGAATGCGTCTTCTCGTCGAGGAGCTCTCCCTGCTCGCCCGCCTCGACGCCGGACGCCCCCTGGACTCTCAGCCGGTCGACCTGCGGTGCCTGGCTACCGCCGTCGTCCAGGACGCCCAGGTCGTGGCACCCGACCGCGCCATCGACCTGTACGCACCCGCACCCGCCTGCGTGCACGGAGACCAACCCCGGCTCCAGCAGGTGCTGAACAACCTTCTGGGCAACGCGATCCAGCACACCCCGGCCGGCACCATGATCAGCGTCGCTGTCGAGCCGATGACAACGCACGTGACAGTCGAAGTGGCAGACCACGGCCCGGGTATTCCTCCCGCGGACCTCACGCGCGTCTTTGACCGTTTCTGGCGGGCAGATGCCGGCCGCAGCCGTACCCACGGAGGTTCTGGACTCGGTCTCGCCATCGTCCAGGCCATCGTCCACGCCCACCGCGGAACCGTGCACGTCGCCTCTGTCCCAGGAACAGGGACCACCGTCACCGTCACCCTCCCGGCCCGAGGCGGACACGCCGCACCACAGACGCCACCCACCGCGGACCGGCCCGACGAGCCCTGAGACACGGGCAGACGGCAAGAGGCCAACCCGGATCACAGAATGGCCACCCGCGCCCAAGGGTGCTCAGCGGAGGCTCGTGCGGCCACGAACAGTTCGGGCGGGAGCAAGGGAGGTGAGCACTACCAGAACCGACTGCTCCAGCCCGACTGGCGCTTCGGTGCTGCTCCGTCGGACTCCACCGCAGCGGGCGAAGCGATGGAGACCGCCGTTCCGGACCGGGCCGGGGCCCGGCGCGGCCGCGGCGAGCATGCTCCGCCGGCCGTGACGCGGGGAGCCCACCTCGTGGTGGAACCCGCGCTGTGTCGACGCCCTCCTGGGCGATCCCTCACTTGTTCCAGCGTGTGTGGGGGGTCAGTTCGCGTTGCGGGCGACAAGTTGGGTGGGGTTGACGAAGCGGAGGGCGACGAGGAGGAGGACGGCCATGGAAACGGTGTAGAGGACGGCCATGGCGGCGATGGACTGGGGGGTGCGGATGCCGGCGGAGAAGGCGGCCGAGAACAGCGACACGATCAGGGTCTGGCTGTCGGGCCCGGAGGTGAGGAAGGTCAGTTCGAACATGCCGAAGGTCCGGACGAGGACGAGGATGCCCGCGGCGAGCATTCCGGGCAGGAGCAGGGGGCCGAGGACGCGGACGAGGACGGAGCGGGTGGGGGCGCCGCACATCCGGGCCGCCGCTTCGAGGCGGGGGTCGATCTGCTCGATGAAGGGCGTCATGGTGAAGACCACGAAGGGGATGGAGGGCACCAGGTTGGCCAGGACGACGCCGGTGAGGGAGCCTGCCAGGTGGAACTTGTACAGCACGGTGGCCAGCGGGATGCCGTAGGCGATGGGCGGTACCAGGATCGGCAGGACGAGCAGCATGGTCAGCAGGCGTTTGCCGGGGAAGTCGCGGCGGGCCAGGGCGTAGGACGCGGGGACCGCCAGGAGCAGGGAGAGCGCCACGACGAGGAAGGAGACCTCGAGGGTGACCCACATGACCCGGCCGAGGTCGAACTCGTTCCAGGACTGGCTGTACCAGCTGGTGGTGTAGCCCTCTGGTGCCCAGCCGGTGAACCAGGTCTTGCCGAAGGAGGTCACGACGACGGAGGCGATGACGCCGAGGAGGATGACGAAGAAGAACGCGAGCGCGCCCCCGACCAACCACGTTCCCGGACGCAGGGTCAGGCTTCGCCGCCGGTGCAGTTCGTGGTTCGCGCCGTCGCCGCCGTGGGGATCGGTGGTGGTCGCCGTGGTCGTTGTGGCGCTCATCCCTTGCCTCCTGTCGAGCCGCGGTAGAGGAGCGTGCGCAGGCCCATGGCGGTGCCGATGACGACAAGCATGAGGGCGGTCATGACCATGGCGATGGCGCACCCCTGGGAGTAGTCGAAGCGCTCCAGGGCGACTTCGTAGGCCTCGATGGAGATGACATGGGTCTCGCCGCCGGGGTCGCCGACCATCATCGCGGAGGGGAAGACGGCGAAGGCCAGGACGAAGGTGAGGCAGAACGTCGTCAGGAGCCCGGGGAGCAGCAAGGGGAAGGTGATGTGGCGGAAGCGCTGGCGCCGGTCGGCGCCGAGGGTGGCCGCGGCCTTCTCCAGGGCGGGGTGGATGCCGGAGAGGTAGGAGTGGGTGAGCAGGAAGGCGAAGGGGAAACCGCTGATGATCAAGGAGAGCAGTACGCCCCAGTAGTTGTACGTGAGGTGCACGGGCCCGTCGGTCAGGCCGATCGCCTGCAGGGTCTGGTTGAACCAGCCGACCGGACCGAAGAACTCGATGATGCCCTCGGCGGTCAGGACCGTGCCCAGGGTGATGGGGACCACGAGCAGGGCCAGTAAGAGGCGTTTGCCGCGGAAGTCCCGCCGCATGCCGTAGGAGACGGGCACGGCCGCGCCGACGTTGATCAGTGCGGCGGGCAGGGCGAGTTTGAAGGTGATGCCGATGGAGCCGACCGCGAAGGAGTTGCCGAAGAAGGCGCGGTAGGAGCCGAAGAACCCTCCGGCGTTCGGCTGGAAAGAGATCTGCAGTCCGTAGAGAAAGGGGTAGCAGAACAGCGCGACCACGGTCAGGAGTCCGGGCAGCAGCAGGAGCAGAGTGCGGTCGATGCCGCGTTCGGCCAGGCGGTGCCGCAGCGCCGCACGTTCCCCGGCCGGGCCGGGCGCGGCTCCCGCCGGCGACAGCGTACTGGTCATGCGACCGGCCCCCCCGGGTTCTGGATGCTGGTCATGCGGCCGCCTCCTGGAGGAAGACCAGGGCCCGTTCGGCGGGGATCGTCACGGACAGGGCGTCGTGCGGGCGCACGGAGGCGGTGGTGGTGAAGTGGATCCGGTCGCCCTCACGGGTGAGGGCCTCCACGTGGAACTGCCGTCCGTGGTACTCGACGATCTCGGCGACGGCCTCCACATCACCGCGGCCGTCGTGCTGGGCGAGGTGGATGTCCTCCGGACGGATCGCCACGACGACCTTGTCACCCGCGACCAGCGGGCGGTCGGCGACCGGTGTGCCGTGCAGGGCAAGTCCCCGTCCGCGGACCAGGGCACCGGCGGCGTCGGCGGACGCGACCTCCAGGCGGAGCAGGTTGCGGTAGCCCATGAACCCCGCCACGTGCGGGTTGGCGGGATGCTCGTACAGGTCGGCGGGGGTGCCGACCTGGCTGACCCGTCCCTCGTGCAGGACGACGAGGCGGTCGGCCAGCGACAGTGCCTCCTCCTGGTCATGGGTCACGTACAGGGTCGTGAGGCCGAACTGCTGGTGGATACGGCGGATCTCGGTGCGCATCTCCAGCCGCAGCGCCGCGTCCAGATTGGACAGCGGCTCGTCCATCAGTACCAGCGGCGGCTCCAGGACGATGGCACGGGCGATCGCGACTCGCTGCTGCTGACCGCCCGACAACTGGCCCGGATGCTTGCCGGCCTGCGCACTGAGCCTGACCAGCCGCAGCACCTCGTCGACCCGGCGGTCGATCTCCGCCTTGCCGACCTTGCGCATCTTCAACCCGAACGCGACATTGGCACGCACGCTCATGTGCGGGAAGAGGGCGTAGTTCTGGAAGACCATCCCGAACCCGCGCTTCTCCGGCGGCAGTGTGTCGATCCGCTGCCCGTCCAGGAGGATCTGGCCGCCAGTCAGTGGAAGCAGGCCCGAGAGGCAGTTCAAAGCCGTCGTCTTGCCGCACCCCGAAGGGCCCAGCAACGCGACGAACTCACCACCGTGCAAGGTCAGATCCAGCGG
Source organism: Streptomyces cinereospinus (assembly GCF_042430725.1). Classification (NCBI taxonomy): domain Bacteria; kingdom Bacillati; phylum Actinomycetota; class Actinomycetes; order Kitasatosporales; family Streptomycetaceae; genus Streptomyces; species Streptomyces cinereospinus. Next base: position 32,533 of record NZ_JBHMCY010000043.1, read on the forward strand.
ATGCAGTGCGATGTGCGCACCGTAGGCACGGCTGACCCCCTCCAGCCGCAGCTCACGCAACTGCGACGCGGGACGCTCGGCGACCGCCGACGGCTGTTCCGGCGGAGGACCGGGGACGGAGCCGGACTTCGAGGCGGATGGAATGGGAGTCATCGAGGGCACCCCGCTCACTTCGTCGAGCCGATCCGGCGGTCCCACAGGTCGAAAGCCGTGACCTGGGTGGTGGTCGGCAGCGAGTTCTTGATCGGATACTGTTTGATCCACGCGTCGAAGTCCGGCTCGCCGAACTCCTCGACGACCTTCTGCGAAGCGGCCGGAGCCTTGCTCAACGGCACGTCCTTCACCGCCGGCCCCGGATAGAAATAGCCTTCGTCATAAGCGGACGCCTGCTGTTCCGGAGTGAGCATCCACGCCAGCAGGCGCAGCACCGCAATGAACACGTCGGACCCGACGCCCTTGGGGACCACCCCGAACTGGGCATCACTCACCCACGTGAACGACGAGAACTTCGCGACCTTCATCTCCGGCGGAACCGTGCCCAGCGCGCGCGGATTGACGTACCAGCCGGTCGTCGTGGCCACCATCTGGACAGTACCGGACGCAAGATTCTCCATCGTCGCGGTCGTCCCCGCCGGATAGGAGTCGACGTACTTGTTCAACTCCGTCACGTACGCCCAGGTCTTCGACCACCCGTTGACCGGGTCCGCGGGATCCGCATCACCCAGCAGATAGGGCAGCCCCATCAGAAAGGTCCGTCCTGGACCGGAATTCGCCGGCCGGGCGTACTGGAACTTCCCCGGGTTCGCCCGTGCCCAGTCCAGTAGGGCGTCTGCGGTCGCCGGAGGCGCCGAGACCTTCCCGGGGTCGTATTCCAGCAATGGCCCCGACGGGCACCAGGCCAGTTCGATCCCCTGATTCTGCGCCAACGAGGCCATCGCCGCCGCGGGCGGCTGGTAATTGGCCATCAACCCCGGGAAGAACTTGTCGTAATACGGCGTCAACTCGTGCCACAGGCCGCTTTTGATTCCCGCTGCCAGGCCGTCGGTACCCGTGAGCGCCAGATGGACCTGCACATTGCCGCCCTGCTGCTGTGCCTGGACCTTCGCGGCCAACTGGGGCGCGGTACCGGTGCTGTAGGTCACCCGCGAGACGATCTCGGGATGCGCCGCCGTGAACGCTTCGATCATCGGCTTGGTCAGAGCCAGATTTCCCGCCACGTCCAGCACGTTCAAAGTGACCGGCTTGGCGGGAGCGGTGGCGAGCGAGGACGGTACGGGAGTGCCACCGCTGTTCGGGCTGCTCGGGGCGGAACAGGCGGCAAGGATGGGGCCCGCGGCGCCCGCGGCGGCGAGAGTGGACATCACGCGGCGGCGCGACGGGAAGGGGAGGCTCGATCTGCTTCCGGGGATCTCGGGCATGGCGGTTGACGTCCTTAGCTGTGTCGTGGTGTCCCGTCGGGCGCGTTGCCCGCCCGACGCGACGGGACGAAGGGCGATGCGGCACTGTCGGGTCTGTCCTGGTCGGCCTCCTATCGACTCGAACCGGTCAGGCAGCGTTTACTTCCGTGTGCTCCTGGTCTCGTTGCAGCGCGCCGGCGTCCGGTACGGCTGCTGCGGGGGTCCCGTGGGGGTGGCGCGCTGGAGCTGCGTCAGGCCCGGGCTGCGGCCGCAGGCCACCGCCCGTCGCGGGAAAGGCGGAGGACAGAGGGCCGTGTCGCGGTTCGCGGGACGGCCGGCTGTCGCCGCCGTCGCCGCATCCTGTCGGCGCTGGTCCACGCCCGGGTGTGCCCATCACCCAGCGAGTGGATGGGGTAAAGTGTGCTGTCCTGTTTCTTCTGAGGTCAAGACTCAAGATAGAGAAACATTTTCCGACACACTGATGGGGCGAGAAGCCATAGGTCGCGGAGTGCTGGACGTCGTGGGATTTCATCCGGTTGCCATATCGTCGCGTTCACGGATATGGATCACGAGAGGGGCTGACTGCACCCGCCAGGGTGGAACTGCATACCCGTACGGCGGGGTTGACCCTGAGAGTCGCCCCAGCCTAGCCCCACCCGCGAGCAGCGTTCAAGTGGCAGTTTGTTGTTCACAAGCATGAACCATGACCGCTCTGGACCGCCCCGCACGGCGGGGAGCACGTGGGGTGCTCTGAGCGCGCCACACGCGGGGAACGCTGAGGACGGGGCCGACGGCGGCGGCGTTCACCACCACGGCGTCGGCCGGTACCGCAGGCGCGTCACCGTCCCGTCGAACCTGTCGGAAGGGTGCCCTTCCTGCGGTTCGCCGGGGCGAACCAGGTCGCTGACGTCCGGATCGACGGCGCCCGCCCGGGTCAGCGCGAAGGCGGCTACTCACGCTTCCGGTTCGGTGCCACGTGCCACGTGCCACGGCGAACCTGAACGCGCCGTCGGCTCCAGGCTTCCGAACCGGTGCAGACCACCCCACCGCTCCCGGCTTCGGGCTCCGCCAGGCGGGCGCCCTCCCGGAAAGGATCCCCCGTAACGCGCTGTGTCGCAGCGAGGCCGAGGCTGTCCGGCGGTCTCCGCGACGCGCTCGCAGGGAACCTGCGGGCAAAGGGGATCAGGTAGAGCCGGGCATCACCTCGCGCCGCGGCCGGAGGGCAGGCCCGCCGCGGCCAGGATGGACGCCATCAGGCGGAGTCCGTCCTCGCCGACCAGGCCGAGGTGATAGAGGTGGAGTTCCTCCATGCCCACCGCACGGTACCGGGCCACGCGCTCCGCCACGCCCTCGGCTACCCATGTGCTGTCGGCCTGGAGGTATCCGCCGACGGCGGTGCCGGGGCCGGCCAGCGCACGCAGGCCGCGCAGGGCGTCCTCCCCCGCCGGTCCCGGCTCCCAACAGGATGCCACGAGCACGTCCACCGCTGGGGGACTGACCGGGTCCACCGCCGCGAACGCGCCGGTCGCCCACGGGTCGGGAGCCGCGTGCAGCACGAGGCGAAGACCGCTGTCGGCGGCGCGCGCCCGGTCGACGACCGCGGTTCCCAGCCGCCCGACCGCCGATCCCCGGACCGCACGGAGGAGGCCGGCGACCTCAAGGCCCAACGCCTCCTCCACGCTGTCGGCAGTTCCCGGGCGCCGGAGAGCGCTCCGCACCCGCGCGGCGGTGTCCGCAGGGTCGAGACCGGCGTCGGTGTACCGACGCCCGCACGCGGCGCAGAAGCACAACGACAACAACTGCCGATCCGTGGCGGTCCACCCGGCCAGGCCCGCCTTGTCGTGGTGGCCGCCGTGGACAGCCCCGAGTGGCCCGCACGCCTCCAGGACCAGCCCTTCGGGACAACCGGTCTCCACGACCTCTCCTACCAGGGTGACGCAGTAGTCGGCCACCTCGTCCCACGAGGGGCACAGGGCGTAGGAGTAGTGCTCTGCGTAGGCGTTGCGGACGGTCAGATCAGGGTGTGATCGGCCGAGGCGGCTGTTGTGGGTGAGAACCGTCCAGGCGTAGACGTCGAGGCCGACCTGCTTCAGTGCGCGGCGGGCCTCGCCGAACGGGTCGGTCGGGGGGAGCCACGTCGCCGGAGCGGGGCGCAGCCGGCGCCCGCGCCAGGCTTCCGCCCGTACGGGGACGTAGGAGGCCGCATGGGGTACCTCGGTGAGGCGTCGGGTGGGGTGGAGCGGGCTGGCCGAACGCACGGTGTGATAGGCGGCGGCGACGGCGACGGCGTCGAGTCCCAGTGCGCGGGCGCGGTGGGCTGCGGCGGGGTCGCCGTCGAAGTCCCAGGGGTAGGCGTAGCCCACAGCGTGGCTCGGGGGGCCAGGAGGGTGGGAGGGGTGGGTGCCGGCGGTCACCAGCGGGGGATCCTCTTGGCCCAGCTCGGGTCGATGAGCTGCATGTATCCGGTGTCGTCGCGGTTGCGGATGCCGCACTGGAGGTACTGCTCGTGCAGGCGCGCAAGGGCGTCCCGGTCGAGTTCGACGCCCAGGCCCGGCCCTTGCGGCGGCCGCACCGCGCCGTTCTCGAAGGCCAGAGTTCCTGACTCGATGACGTCCTCCGTCTTCCACGCCCAGTGCGTGTCGCAGGCGTAGGTGAGGTTCGGTGTCACGGCTGCCAGGTGCACCATGGCCGCCAGGCTGATGCCGAGGTGGGAGTTGGAGTGCATGGACAGTCCCATGCCGAAGGTGTCGCAGATGCCGGCCAGCAGCTTCGAGCGGTGCAGTCCGCCCCAGTAGTGGTGGTCGGAGAGGACGATGCGGACGGAGCCGTGCTCGACGGCCGGGGCCAGGTGTTCGAAGGCGACGACGCACATGTTGGTCGCCAGCGGCATGGGCACGTCCCGAGCCACCCGGGCCATGTCCTGGAGACCGGGAGTGGGATCTTCCAGATACTCAAGGACCCCGTCGAGTTCGCGCCCGACCCGGATCGCGGTCTCGACGCTCCATGCCGCGTTCGGGTCAAGGCGCAGTGGGAGACCGGGGAAGGCCGCGCGGAGGGCCCTGATCGCTTCGATCTCCTGGTCCGGAGGGAAGACGCCACCCTTGAGCTTGATCGCCGAGAAGCCGTAGGTGTCGACCATGCGGCGGGCCTGGGCGACTATCTGGTCGGGGGTCAGCGCCTCTTCCCAGAGGTCGTCCTCGGCTCCGGGATGTCCGCGCCACTTGTAGAAGAGGTAGGCGCTGAACGGGACGCGGTCGCGAACGGCGCCGCCGAGCAGGTCGGAGACCGAACGTCCGGCGGCCTTGCCCTGGATGTCCAAACAGGCGACCTCGAAGGGCGAGAACACCCGGTCCACCGTGCCACCGGAGGTGATCACGCCGGTGAGTCCGTGGCCGTCGGTACCGGTTTGCCCGTTCAGCATGTCGGCGAGGCGGCCGTACATGGCGCCCAGCGCGTGGACGTCCATCCCGGTGACGGCCTCCGCTGCCTGCCGCAGGCGGTGGAGATGGCCCTCGTCGGCGTACGTCTCTCCGAGGCCGGTGATGCCCTGGTCGGTGTCGATCTCGACGATGGCGCGCAACGCGTAGGGCTCGTGCACACCGACGGCGTTGAGCAGCGCGGGATCGCGGAAGGCGACGGGGGTGATCGTGACACCGGTGATCCGGAGCGCGTCGTTCATCGGGCGGCCCTGCCTTCCTGCCGGGGCCGAGCGAGCCATTCGTCGGCCGAATCCGGGCCGCCCGCGGCCAACGGCGCCAACACCCCACACCGCCGGACACGGCTGCGGCTTGACAGCATCATTGGGAAGCCTCCTGAACGCAGATCGCGCGCCCGAGGTCGGTAAGGCGCCGCAGCGACTCCACGTGTTCGGGGAGCGGGTCGACGAGCGGTGGGCGGACCCCTCCCACTTCGAGGCCGCGCAGGCGGACGGCGGCCTTGACGAGGGAGACCGCGTATCCGGGGACGAGGCGGCGCAGCGCGGCCAGGGGGTGGAAGAACTCGTACTGGAGGCGCTCGGCGAGCGCCGTGTCCCCCTTGGCGACGGCTCGGTAGAAGGCCATCGCGATCTCGGGGGCGAAGCAGAACACGGCGGAGGAGTACAGGTCCACGCCGATGCCACGGTAGGCGGGGACGGTCGCCTCGGCGGTGGGGAGCCCGTTGAGGAACAGGAAGGGCTTACCGCTTTCCGCCAGTGCGGAGCGGATGGCCAGGATGATGCAGGAGAGCAGCTCGAGGTCTCCGTGGCCGTCCTTCAGTCCGATGACCTGCGGCAGCCGGGCGACCTCGACGGCGGAGGCGACGTCGAAGCGCGCGGTGCCGCGGTGGTAGACGATCGCGGGGAGGTCCGTGGCCGACACGACGGCCTTCGTGTACGCGACCAAGCCGGCCTGGGGCGCCTGAACAAGGTAGGGCGGCAGCAGGAGCAGGCCGTCAGCACCGGCGTCGTGCGCCATCCGCGCGAACTGTTGTGCGGCGGGCAGGGATCCGCCGGCGCCCGCGAAGACCGGGACCCGACCGTGCGTCACCTCGACCGCGACACCCACCAGTCGGGCGTACTCATCGGGCGACAGTGCGTGGAACTCCCCCGTCCCGCAGGCCACGAAGACGCCACCGGCTCCGTCGTCGAGGCCTGTGCGCACATGCTCGGAGAACACCTCCAGGTTGATCGAGCCGGTCGGCGTGAACGGTGTCACCGGGAAGAACTGCACGCCTTCGAGCATCGTGAATGCCGCCCCTCCGTCCATGTATGTGGACGTTATTCATAGTTGAAAACATCTGCCATGAATGTAAAACTCGCTGCGGAGTCAGGTCAAGCCGAACGAGGAAGGCATCGCGGTATGCCCGAACGCATCGTGCTCACCGGGGCCGCCGGATCCATGGGTCGTCTTATGCGGCCCAGGCTCGCCCGCCCGGGCCGGTCACTGCGACTGGTCGACATCGCGCCGATCCCGCCCGCGGAACCCGGCGAGGACGCCGACGCCGTCCAAGCCTCCGTCACCGATCTCGCGGCCATGCAAAAGGCGTTCGAGGGAGCGGACGCGGTGGTCCATCTCGGTGGTCTCAGCACCGAAGGACCGTGGGAGCAGATGGTGAGGACCAACATCCACGGCAGCTACGTGGTCCTCGAAGCGGCCCGGCGCTCCGGCTCACCACGCGTGATCCTGGCAAGCAGCAGCCATGCCGTCGGCTTCCATCCCCGCGACGGCTCCGAGGCACCCGACTACCTCTTCCCGAGGCCGGACACCTTCTACGGGGTGAGCAAGGCGGCCGGCGAGGCTCTCGGCAGCCTCTACCACGACCGCTACGGGTTGGACGTGGTCTGCCTGCGCATCGGATCCTGCCGGGAGAAGCCCTCCCTGCCGCGCCAACTGGCCACCTGGCTCTCGCCCGACGACGGCGCGCGCTTGCTGGAGGCCGCACTGACCGCACCCTCGCCGGGATTCCGCGTCGTGTGGGGGGTCTCCGCCAACACCAGGGGCTGGTTCGCCCTCGACGAGGCCCGGAAACTCGGCTACCAGCCACAGGACGACGCCGAGCAGTTCGCCGCCGACGTCGAAGACGGCCCCGCAGCCGGACTCGACGACACCTACCTGGGCGGCACGTTCTGCTCGCCCGAGCTCGATGCGGAGATCACACCGTAACCACCACGGTCCAGGCGAACGACCCGCGCACCGGCCGGCCGATCGGCGAGGGGTTTCCCGTCACGACACCGGAAGCACTGGAACTGGCGGCAGCCGCGGCACGCGACGCGTTCCCGGTGTGGTCCGGCCGGTCGGCACGGCACCGGGCCGACGTCCTCGAATCCGTCGCCGACGCCCTCGACGCGGCTGCCACCGATCTGGTGGACATCGCGGACTCGGGGACGGCGCTGGGCCGGCCCAGGCCCACCGGCGAAGCAGCCCGGACCAGCGGCCGGCTCAGGCTGCCCGCACGGGCGCTGCGCCAGGGGCGCCCCGTCGGGACGATCCCGACACCCGCGGATCCCACGACCGGAGCATGTGCCGGATCGGGGTCAGGCCGCCAGGAAGCGGTGCAGGGAGGCGGTCATCGCGGCGACGAAGGCGTCCCGGCGCTCCTGGTCGAGGGCGTCCAGGGACAGGTAGGGGTTGAGGTCCTCCAGTTCGACCAGCAGCAGGGCGCCGTCCGGGGCGCGGCAGGCGTCGACGCGCTGGATGCCGTGGCCGATGCCGTTCCAGTCGATGAAGCGCCGGGCGAACGCCAGGTCCCGCGGGGTGGCGTCGTACGGCTCCAGCCGCCAGCGCCGATCGGGGTGCGGTGCGTACAGGGCGTACTGGAAGGCGTCGTCGACGAAGTAGAAGGAGACCTCGTAGGCGAAGTCGACGCGCGGCTGGGCGAGGACCTGCCCGGCCTGCGCGGCCACCGCCTCGTGCACCCGGTCCGCGGGCACCACGCGCAGGCCCGCCGAGTCGGCGCCGAGCTTGGGCTTGACCACGTACGCGTCCGCGGCCGGCAGCCGGTGCAGCCCCTCGGGCCGGTCCGCGGAGGGGATGACCGGGAGTCCGGCCGCGGTGAGGTCGACCAGGTACTGCTTGCCGGCCATGTCCGCCTTGCCGGTGAGCGGGTTGTACACGCGCGTACCGCGCTCTTGCGCCGCGCGGCGGAAGGCGGCGCAGGCCTCCTGGTGTCCCAGCACGGGACCGCTGTTGCGGACGACGACGGCGTCGAAGGCGTCCATGAGCCCGGCGGCTTCCCCGGGGTGGCACAGCGCCAGGGCGAAGCTCTCGCGCAGCCGGGAGGTGAGGAAGACGTCCTCGTCGCCGTAGCGCCGTCCGCGGGCCTGGTAGGCGAGGTCGGTGACGTAGAGGATCCGGGGACGGCCGGGCGGCATGCGGGGCTCCTTGGGCGGCTGGCGGTGATCCTAGCCGGGTCCGCCGGACCCACCCGCGTCCGCCGCACGGGCCGGCGGCGGGCGCGGGTGGGTCCGGGTCCTGCGGGTCAGCTCTTCGCCAGCGTCACGTCCTGCCGGTGGACGGCGTGGAGGACGGGCAGCGGCAGGACGCCCTGCGGGCGCAGTTCCATCAGCGTGGCCTCGACGTGGGCGGGGCCCGCCGTCAGGACGCGGTCGCGCGGCCTGCCGGTGTTCGCGAAGCGGTGCTCCTGACCGTCGCACACGGCGCGGCTGCCGCCGATGCCGTGCCGGACCGAGGGGTCGCTCTGGTGGACGGAGGTGCTGAGGAAGACCGGTCCGGTGCCGCCGACGCAGCGGTAGGTGCCGGTGAGGGTGATCGTGCCGTCGGGGGTGATCCGGCCCGTGGGGTCGACGGTGACCGACTCGCGCGAGTCGGCGGCCGCCGGCGTCGCGGGGGCGGCGGCGAGCAGGGCGAGCACGGCGGTGGCGGCCGCGCCGAGCCCGGGGCGCGGGGCCGCGGGCCTGACGCGCAGGGGGATGCGCATGGGAGAACCTCCGGGAGTGGGGCTTCCACTGGTACCGGGCGGCCGGGCCCGGGGGCGTGACCGTCACCCCTTCGGTGGCGAGTCCGCCCGGCCGTCAGGGCAGCACCGCGAAGCCGTCGAGCTCCACCGTCGCCGCCTCGTCCCACAGCCGTACGACCTGGACCACCGCCATGGCCGGGTAGTCGCGGCCGGCCAGGCACCGCCAGACGCGGCCCAGTTCGGGGGCGTGTGCGCGGTAGGCGGCGACGTCCGTGGCGTAGACGGTGACGCGGGCGAGGTCCGCGGGGGTGCCGCCGGCCGCGCGCAGGGCGGTGAGCAGGTTGCCGAGCGCCCGCTCGAACTGTTCGGGCAGGGTGTCGCCGAGCACTGCGCCGTCGCGGTCGAGGGCGGTCTGGCCGGCCAGGAACACCAGCCGGGAGCCGGTGGCGACGACGGCGTGCGAGAAGCCGGTGGCCGGGGAGAGGGCGGGCGGGTCGATGCGCTCGGTGGTCACGGTCGGGCCTCCCGGGCGGCGTACAGTTCCTTGGCGATGATGCCGCGCTGGACCTCGCTCGCCCCCTCGTAGACGCGGGGCGCGCGCACCTCGCGGTAGAGGTGTTCGAGCAGGTGGCCGCGGAGCAGCGCCCGCGCGCCGTGCAGTTGCACCGCCGCGTCGACGACGTACTGCGCCGTCTCGGTGGCGAGCAGCTTCGCCATCGCGGCGCGCCGCGCCAGGCCGTCCGCGCCGTCGTCGTACGCCGTCGCCGCCGCGTACACCAGCAGGCGGGCCGCCTCCGTGCGCACGGCCATCTCGGCGACCTGGTGGGCGACGGCCTGAAGGTCCCTCAGCTTGCCGCCGAACGCGTCCCGGGCCGCCGTGTGGGCGAGGCAGGCGTCCAGGGCGGCCTGGGCCATCCCGACGGCGAAGGCGCCGACGCTGGGCCGGAACAGGTTGAGCGTGCCCATGGCGACGCGGAAGCCCCGGTCGGTCTCGCCGAGCACGTCGTCGGCGGTGACGGGCACGGCGTCGAAGCGGAGGGACCCGATGGGGTGCGGGGAGAGCATGTCGAGCCCGGCGCCGGTGAGGCCGGGCCGGTCGGCCGGCACGAGGAAGGCGGTGACCCCGCGCGCGCCGGCGGCGGTCGTCCGGGCGAAAACGGTGTAGAAGTCGGCCTCGGGGGCGTTGGAGATCCAGCACTTCTCACCGGTGAGCCGCCAGCGGCGGGGGCCGTCCGCCTCGGCGGACAGCGCGGGGGCGGAGGGTGGGGTGGTGGACGGTGCGGTGGCGGGAGGTTCGGTGGCGGGGGGCGCATCGGCGGGCGGTGCGGTGGCGGGGGGCGGCGCGTGGCCCGCGGCCCGTGCGGCGGTGGCAGGCGTGTGGCCCGTGGCCGGCGCGGCGGCGGCCGACGCGCAGGTGGGCGGCGCGTGACCCGCAGCCCCTGCGGCCGTGCACGGTGCGGCGGCGGCAGGCGCGTGGCCCGTGGCCGACGCGGCGGCGGGCCGGGTGTGGTCCGTGGCCGGCGGAGCCTGGGGCTCGGCCCGCAACGAGAGTGCCGCCGCGTCCGAGCCCGCGCCCGGCTCGCTCAGCGCGAAGGCCGCCACCACGCTGCCCGCGCGCACCCCGGGCAGCCAGCGCGCCCGTTGTTCCGGTGTGCCGTACGCGTGCACCGGGTGGGCGCCCAGGCCCTGGAGAGCGAGGGCCGTCTCGGCCTCCGTGCAGACGTAGGCCAGGGACTCGCGCATCAGGCACAGGCCGAGGGCGCCGGAGGCGAACAGCCGGTCCAGCAGGCCGAGCCGGCCCAGTTCGGCGACGAGCGGCCGGTTGACCCGGCCGGGCTCACCCCGCTCGGCGAGCGGACGCAGCCGTTCGGCGGCGAGGGCGCGCAGCTCGGCGCACCAGGCGGCTTGTTCCGGTTCGAGTGAGAATGCGGGCACTGCCGTCCTCCCTCCGGAGCGGTCCCACCCGACGATATCGCGCTCCGTTGACTGCCGTCATCAACGCGATACGCTCCAGGTGCGAGCCCGCCACGCCGCCCACCACGACGCCCACCCGGCAAGGGGGCGAACCACCATGGACGACCGTCCGATCCGCTCCGCCCACGTCGACACCTTCGCGCGCGACCACCTTCCGCCGCGCGACCAGTGGCCCGAACTCCGCTTCGACCTGCCGGAGCTGCGCTACCCCGAACGGCTCAACTGCGCCGCCGACCTGCTGCACGGCCCGCCCGACGACCGCCCGGCCTTCCGCGTCCCGCACGGCCCCGCGTGGACCTACGGCGAGCTGCGCGCCCGCGTGGACCGGCTCGCGCACGTCCTCACCGCCGGCCTCGGCGTCGTCCCCGGCAACCGCGTGCTGCTGCGCGGCCCGACCACGCCGTGGCTGGCCGCCTGCTGGCTGGCGGTGCTCAAGGCGGGCGCGGTCGCCGTCACGGTGCTGGCCCAGCAGCGCCCGCACGAGCTGCGCACGATCTGCGAGATCGCCCGGGTACGGCACGCGCTGTGCGACGTCCGGGCCGTCGGCGACCTCGCCAAGGCGGAGGTACCGGGCCTGCGGATCACCGCCTACGGCGGTGACGCGTCCGACGACCTCCTCAGCCTCCCGGCGCCCGGCACCCCGTACCCGGCCGTGGACACCGCCGCCGACGACGTGGCGCTGATCGCGTTCACCTCCGGCACCACCGGCCGCCCCAAGGGGTGCATGCACTTCCACCGGGACGTGCTGGCGATCGCGGACACGTTCTCGCAGCACGTGCTGCGTCCGCGCGGCGACGACGTGTTCGCGGGCAGTCCCCCGCTCGGCTTCACCTTCGGCCTCGGCGGTCTCGTCGTCTTCCCGCTGCGGGCCGGCGCCAGCGCCCTGCTGCTCGAACAGGCCGGGCCCAGACAGCTGTTGCCCGCGATCGCCGAGCACCGGGTGTCGGTGCTGTTCACCGCGCCGACCGCGTACCGCGCCATGCTGACGGTGCTCGACGGCCACGACGTGACGTCCCTGCGCCGCTGCGTCTCGGCCGGCGAGAACCTGCCCGCGGCCACCTGGCGGGCCTGGCACGAGCGCACCGGACTGCGCGTCATCAACGGCATCGGCGCCACCGAGCTGCTGCACATCTTCATCTCGGCGGCCGACGAGCACATCCGGCCGGGCACCACCGGGGTCCCCGTGCCCGGCTGGCACGCGCGCGTGGTCGACCCCGAGGGGCGTGAACTGCCCGACGGCGAGCCGGGCCTGCTGGCCGTGCGCGGCCCGGTCGGCTGCCGCTACCTCGCCGACCCGCGGCAGCGCGAGTACGTGCGCGGCGGCTGGAACCTCACCGGTGACACCTACGTCCGGGAGCCCGGCGGCTACTTCCGGTACGTCGCCCGTGCCGACGACATGATCATCTCCGCGGGGTACAACATCGCCGGGCCGGAGGTCGAGGACGCGCTGCTGCGCCACCCGGACGTGGTCGAGGCCGCGGTCGTGGGCCGGCCCGACGAGGCGCGCGGCACGGCGGTGGTGGCGTACGCCGTCCTGAGGGAGGGCGCCGAGCGCGACGCCACGGCCCTGCGCGCCTTCGTGCAGTCCGAGCTGACGCCCTACAAGTGCCCCCGCGAGATCGTCTTCCTGGACGCCCTGCCGCGCACCGCGACCGGAAAGCTTCAGCGATTCCGCCTGCGGACCCTGGGTGACCAGGGGTGATCCGTACGACATAAGATGATCAACGTGTCCGACCAGCACACCCCCCGGTCTCTCATCGTCACGCTCTACGGCGCGTACGGCCGCTTCATGCCCGGCCCGGTACCGGTCGCCGAGCTGATCCGGCTGCTGGCCGCGGTGGGGGTGGACGCGCCCTCGGTGCGCTCGTCGGTGTCCCGGCTCAAACGGCGCGGCCTGCTCGTCCCGGCCCGCACCGGGCAGGGCGCGGCCGGTTACGAACTCTCCCCCGACGCCCGCCAGTTGCTCGACGACGGCGACCGGCGCATCTATGCCACCGCCCCGCCCGAGGACGCGGGCTGGGTGCTCGCGGTGTTCTCCGTGCCCGAGTCGGAGCGGCAGAAGCGGCACGTGCTGCGCTCCCGGCTGGCCGGGCTCGGCTTCGGCACGGCCGCGCCCGGCGTGTGGGTCGCGCCGGCCCGGCTCCACGAGGAGACCCGGCACACCCTCCGGCGGCTGCGCCTCGACCCGTACGTCGATCTCTTCCGCGGCGAGCACCTCGGCTTCGCCCCGACCGCGGAGGCGGTCGCCCGCTGGTGGGACCTGGCCGCGATCGCCCAGCAGCACGAGGCGTTCCTCGACCGGCACGCACGCGTCCTGCGCGACTGGGAGCGGCGCACCGGCACCCCGCCCGAGGACGCCTACCGCGACTACCTCCTCGCCCTGGACTCCTGGCGCCATCTGCCGTACGCCGACCCGGGCCTGCCGGCCGGCCTGCTGCCCGCGAACTGGCCGGGCGCGCGGTCGGCGGCGGTGTTCCGGGGGCTGCACGAACGGCTGCGCGACGCGGGGGCGGTCTTCGCCGGTCTCTGACCGCACGCCCGGCAGGCCGCCGCCCGGCCGGCCGGGCCGGCCGGCGTGGGCGATCCGTCACGGCCCACGGACCCGGCGCTGGTGCCGCGGACGCAGCACCACAGCCCCGAGGAGTCGGCCGGCGCGCGCTGTCCGCGGCGCCGGCGGCGCGGGGGCCCGTGGGAGTCCGCCGAGCCCGCGCCGCTGGGACCGCCGCCCTCAGCCGCCGAGCGTCAGCCGGGGCCTGGGGGCGTCGGTGCGGCCGGTCCGGGGCGGCCTGCGGCCCGCCCGGTAGGGGGCCGGCCAGACGACGCCCGGACCGTCGTACCCCTGCTCGGCGGCCGCGTGCAGTGTCCAGTGCGGGTCGTACAGATGCGGGCGGCCCAGCGCGCACAGGTCCGTACGGCCCGCCAGGATCAGTGAGTTGACGTCGTCCCAGGAGGAGATCGCCCCCACCGCGATCACCGGGACGCCCGCCTCGTGCCGGATCAGGTCCGCGTACGGCGTCTGGTACGACCGCCCGAACTCCGGCCGCTCCTCCGCCACCACCTGCCCGGTCGACACGTCGATCGCGTCGGCGCCGTGCGCGGCGAAGGCGCGGGCGATGGCGACCGCCTCCTCGGGCGCGGTGCCGCCCTCGGCCCAGTCGGTGGCCGAGATCCGCACGGTCATGGGCCGCTCCTCCGGCCACACGGCCCGTACGGCGTCGAAGACCTCCAGGGGGAAGCGCAGCCGCCGGGCGAGCGAGCCGCCGTAGGCGTCGGTGCGCCGGTTGGTCAGCGGGGAGAGGAAGCCGGAGAGCAGATAGCCGTGGGCGCAGTGCAGTTCCAGCAGGTCGAAGCCGGCGCGGGCGGCCCGCCAGGCGGCGGCGGTGAACTGTTCCCTCAGGTCGGTGAGCCGGGCACGGGACAGCTCGCGCGGTGTGCGGCTGCCGGGCTTGTACGGCAGGGGCGAGGCGGCCACCAGCGGCCAGTTGCCGTCGTCGAGCGGCTCGTCCATCCCTTCCCACATCAGCTTGGTCGAGCCCTTGCGCCCGCTGTGGCCGAGCTGCACGCCGATCCCGGTGCCGGGTGCCCGGCGGTGCACGAAGTCGGTGATCCGCCGCCAGGCCTCGGCCTGCCTGCCGGTGTAGAGGCCGGCGCAGCCGGGGGTGATCCGGCCCTCGGGGCTCACGCACACCATCTCGGTCATCACCAGTCCGGCGCCGCCGAGCGCGCGGGCGCCGAGGTGGACGAGGTGGAAGTCGCCGGGGACGCCGTCGACCGCCGAGTACATGTCCATGGGCGAGACCACGACCCGGTTGCGCAGGGTCAGGCCGCGCAGCCGGAACGGGGTGAACATCGGGGGCGTGCCGGGCGGGCAGCCGAACTCGCGCTCCACCTCCGCGGTGAAGTGCGGGTCGCGCAGCCGCAGGTTGCCGTGGGTGACGCGGCGGCTGCGGGTGAGCAGGTCGAAGGCGAACTGGCGGGGCCGCCGGCCGAGGTGCAGCGCGAGGTTCTCGAACCACTCCAGGCTGGCCCGGGCGGCGCGCTGGGTGGAGGCGACGACGGGTCTGCGCTCCTCCTCGTACGCGGCCAGGGCCGTGCCCACGGTGGGCTGTTCCGTCAGGCAGGCCGCGAGGGCGAGGGCGTCCTCGACGGCGAGCTTGGTGCCGGAGCCGATGGAGAAGTGAGCGGTGTGGGCCGCGTCCCCGAGGAGGACGACGTTGCCGTGCGACCAGCGGTCGTTGACCACCGTGCGGAAGGTGGTCCAGGCGGAGTGGTTGGACCGCAGCGGGCGGCCGCCGAGCGCGTCGGCGAAGATCTTGGCGCAGCGTTCGACCGACTCGCGGTCGCCGAGTTCGTCGAAGCCGGCCGCGTGCCAGACCTCCTCCCGCATCTCGACGATCACGGTGGAGACGTCCGGTGAGAAGGGGTAGCCGTGCAGTTGGAGCACGCCGTGCTCGGTCTCGGCGATGTCGAAGCGGAAGGCGTCGAAGGGGACGTCGGCGGCGAGCCAGATGTAGCGGCAGCGGTGCGTCGTGATGTGCGGCCGGAACGCGTGGGCGTAGGCCTCGCGGGTGGTGCTGTGCGCTCCGTCGGCGGCGACGACCAGGTCGTGGGAGCGCGCGAGCGTGTCCGGGGGCGGGGCCGCGGTGCGGAAGCGGAGGTCGACGCCGAGGTCGCGGCAGCGGTCGTGCAGGATCTCCAGGAGGCGGGTGCGGCCCAGGGCCGCGAAGCCGTGGCCCGAGGAGGTGTGGCGTACGCCCCGGTGCACGATGTCGATGCCGTCCCAGCGGACGAGGTGCCGTCGCAGGGCCTCGTGGACCACCGGATCGGCGTGTTCGATGCCGCCGAGGGTCTCGTCGGAGAGGACCACGCCGAAGCCGAAGGTGTCGTCGGGGGCGTTGCGCTCCCAGAGGACGACCTCGCGGCCGGGGTCGAGGCGTTTGAGGAGGGCCGCGGCGTACAGGCCGCCGGGGCCGCCGCCGACGATCGCGACGCGGCCCCGCGCGCCGAGGGCGGGCGCGCTCACCGTCCCCGCCATTTCGGCGGCCTCTTCTGCGTGAACGCCGCGTGGAACTCGGCGTAGTCCTCGCCGGTCATGAGCAGGGCCTGGGTCGAGGCGTCCAGCTCGACCGCCGCCGCGAGCGGCATGTCCAGTTCCGCGGTCAGCAGGGCCTTGGTCCGGGCGTACGCCAGGGCCGGACCCTCGGCGAGGCGGCGGGCCAGCTGCTGTGCGGCCTGGTCGGCCCGGCCCTCGTCGGCCAGCTCGCTGATCAGGCCGATCCGCTCGGCCTCGGGGGCGCGGACCGGTTCGCCGAGCATCAGCAGGCGGGTCGCGTGGCCCAGGCCGACGACCCGGGGCAGCAGGTAGGCGGCGCCCATGTCGCCGCCGGACAGGCCGACCCGGGTGAACAGGAACACGAAGCGGGCGCTGGGGTCGGCGACGCGGAAGTCGGCCGCCAGCGCGAGCACCGCTCCGGCGCCCGCCGCCACCCCGTGCACCGCCGCGACCACCGGGAACGGGCACTCCCGCAGGGCGCGCACCACCTGGCCGGTCATCCGGTTGAAGTCGAGCAGCCGGGCGGTGTCCATGGACAGCGTGGCGCCGATGATCTCGTCGACGTCACCGCCGGAGCAGAAGCCCCGCCCCTCGCCGGCCAGCACCAGAGCGCGCGCCGACCGCTCGCGCGCCAGCTCGGCGAGCAGGTCGCGCAGGTCGGCGTAGGCGCCGAAGGTCAGCGCGTTGAGCCTGTCGGGGCGGGCCAGGGTGACGGTGACGACTCCGTCGGCGCGGTCGACGCGCAGATGGCGCCAGGGCGAGGTGGGGGCGGCGGAGCCGGTGAAGGGACTCATGGGGTGCGGCCTCCTTGGGCGGGCACTGCCTCACTGAGCTCTACCCCGCGAAGCTATCACTCATCCGTGACTGTCGTCATGAGTGCGCGACAGGAGCAACGAGGGGCCGGGGGGCCGCCCCCTTGCGTGTCATGAGTCACACGGCTTCAGCCGCGTCACGGATGTCACCGGAGGTCACCTGGCGTCAACAGGGCGGTAACGGCGGGAGCGTTCGCGCGAAGCGGCCCGTTCACCCGGGTAGGCCGCACTCACCGGGCCGAGGACCCGGGCGGCGCCCGTCATATGACCATCGCGAGGGGCGCCGTATCCTGCCCAGCGTCGACAGCGGGAACCGCCTGATCTCCTGGCGGTCAGGGCCCGCCTGCTCCATGAACGGAACCAGCCTTGCACGAACGCCCCTCCGCCCCCGCCTCCTGGCGTGTCGCGCTGCCGCACTCGGCGGCGGCCGTGCCCGTGGCCCGCGCGCTGGTCCGTACGGCGCTCGCCGAGCTGGAGCACGGCGCCGACAGCGACACCGCCGAGCTGCTCACCGCCGAGCTGGTGGCCAACGCCGTGGAGCACACCGCGGGCGACGCCCCGATAGAGCTGGTCGTGAAGCTGCTGCCGACCGGCTGCACGGTCGAGGTGCACGACCCCGACCCGGCGCCGCCCGGCAACCTCACGCGTCCCGCCCAGCGCCGGCCCGACCCCTGGCAGGAGCACGGGCGCGGTCTGCTGCTGATCCGCGCCCTGAGCGCTTCCTGCGGCCACCGCCCCACCGCGTCCGGCAAGGCGGTGTGGTTCAGACTGCCTGTCGTACCGCGTCAGCGTCAGCGGCAACCGCGGTGGCGTCCGCGTCCGGCGTCGTGACCCCGGCCGGCCGCGCGTTGCGGCGCCCGTGGCCGAGGCGGACCAGCAGCCCGGCCGCGAGGAACCCCGCGAACTGGACCCAGGTCGTCCAGCCCGTCTCGTACGTCAGGTACGGGCAGAGGCCGACGCCCAGCACGGGCGGCACGGGGTGGAGCGGCACCCGGAAGGTGCGCGGCAGGTCCGGCTCGCGGCGGCGCAGGGCGATCACCGCGACGTTCACCGCCGCCATGACGGCGAGCGTGCCGATGGTGCACGGGCCGACCACCGGGTCGAGCGACGAGAAGGCCCCCGGGACCGCGAAGACGATCGCGATGACCAGGGTACCCGCGACGGCTCAGGCCAGGGTGGCGACCAGCACGGCCTTGATGGTGTGCAGCCGGTTCTCCGCCTGGTCGAAGACGACCGAGTGGGGCGACTCGAAGACCTCGTCGGTGACCTCCAGGCAGTCCAGCCCGTGCCGCGCGTGGATGTCGCGGCCGACCTCGGTGCCGAGGTCGTGGAAGGCGGGCAGGCAGTGCAGGAACCGCACGTCCGGGTTGCCGGTGGCCCGCAGCACGTCCATGGTCACGGCGTACGGCGCGAGCGCGGCGATCCGCTCGTCCCAGACCTCCTTGGGCTCGCCCATGGAGACCCAGACGTCGGTGGCGACGAAGCCGGCGCCGCGCACGCCCTCGGCCACGTCCTCGGTGAGGGTGATCCGCGCACCGCTGGTCCCGGCGAGCGCGCGGGCCCGGTCGACGACCTCCTGGGCGGGCCAGTAGGCCCGGGGGGCGACGATCCGCACGTCCATGCCGAGCAGGGCGCCGGTGACCAGGTAGGAGTTGCCCATGTTGAAGCGGGCGTCGCCGAGGTAGGCGTACGCGGTACCGGCCAGCGGCCCGGTGCCGTGCTCGGTCATGGTCAGGACGTCGGCGAGCATCTGGGTGGGGTGCCAGTCGTCGGTGAGGCCGTTGTAGACCGGCACGCCGGCGTGGGCCGCCAGCTCCTCCACCTTCGCCTGGCTGTCGCCGCGGTACTCGATGGCGTCGTACATCCGGCCCAGCACGCGCGCGGTGTCCTTCACCGACTCCTTGTGACCGATCTGCGAGCCGGCCGGGTCCAGGTACGTCGTCGCGGCGCCCTGGTCGGCGGCGGCGACCTCGAACGCGCAGCGGGTGCGCGTCGAGGTCTTCTCGAAGATCAGCGCGATGGCACGGCCCCGCAGGCGGGGGGTCTCGGTCCCGGCCTTCTTGGCGGCCTTCAGCTCGGCTGCCAGCTCGACCAGGCCCAGGAACTCCGACGCGGTGAAGTCGAGCTCCTTGAGGAAATGGCGGCCTGCGAGGGCGGTCGGGACTCTCGCCATGGGGGCGCTCCAGAAGTGCGGGGCAGGGACAGGGACGCTGGAAGTCTATACGACGTGTGGCATTTCTATGCAATCCGGTGGGTGGGCCGGAGCCGGGCGGTCTCACACCGCGTCCCGCGCCACCGGACAGCTCATGCACCGCGGGCCGCCCCGGCCCCGTCCCAGCTCGCTGCCCGGGATCTCGATCACCTCGATGCCCTGTTTGCGCAGGTGCGTGTTGGTGGTGGAGTTCCGCTCGTAGGCGACGACCACGCCCGGTTCCACGGCGAGCACGTTGCAGCCGTCGTCCCACTGCTCGCGCTCGGCCGCGTGCACGTCCTGCGTGGCGGTCAGCACCCGGATCTCGCTCAGCCCCAGCGCGGCGGCGATCGCCCGGTGCATGTGCTCCGGCGGGTGGTCGGTGACCTTCAGCTCCTTCTCGCCGACGCCCGGCTCGATGGTGTACGAGCGGAGCATGCCGAGCCCGGCGTACTGCGTGAAGACATCGCCGTCGACCATGGTCATCACGGTGTCGAGATGCATCAGCGCCCGCCGCTTGGGCATGTCCAGGGCCACGATCGTCTCCGCGGAGCCCGCGGCGAACAGCTTGTGCGCCAGCATCTCGACGGCCTGCGGGGTGGTCCGCTCGCTCATCCCGATGAGCACGGCACCGTTGCCGATCACGAGCACGTCCCCGCCCTCGATGGTCGACGGGTAGTCCGCCTGCCCCTCGGACCAGAGGTGGAACCGTTCGTCGCGGAAGAGCGGGTGGTGCCGGTAGATCGCCTCGAAGTGCACGGTCTCGCGCTGCCGGGCGGGCCAGCGCATGGCGTTGATGGAGACGCCGTCGTAGATCCAGGCGGAGGTGTCCCGGGTGAAGAGGTGGTTCGGCAGCGGGTCGAGCAGGAACGCGTCGAGGTCCATGACGTGGAAGCGCACGGAGGCCGGCTCCGCGTGCGCGTCCAGGAACTCCCGCTTGGTCATCCCGCCGACCAGCGCCTCGGCCAGCTCCCGGGTGGGCAGCGCCTCGAAGGCCGCCCGGAGGTGGTCGGTGGCCAGCGGGCCGTACTCCTTCTCGTCGAAGACCCGGTCCAGGACGAGCGTGCGGGCGGCCGGGATCTCCAGCGCCTCGATGAGCAGGTCGCCGAACAGGTGGACGGTCACGCCGCGGTCGCGCAGCACGTCGGCGAACCCGTCGTGCTCGGCGCGCGCCCGGCGCACCCACAGGACGTCGTCGAAGAGCAGGGCGTCCTTGTTGCTGGGGGTGAGCCTTTTGAGCTCCAGATCCGGCCGGTGCAGGATGACGCGGCGCAGCCGCCCGGCCTCGGAGTCGACATGGAATCCCATGCCTCCATCCTGACCATTCGCGCTCCTGTTCACCCCCGTTCCGGCGGGCCGGCCCCTGAGACCGGCCCGCCGGCCGCGGCCGGGCTGCGCATGTTCGGCCGCGAAGGGCGTCCGACCCCGCTGGGGGCGGCGTTCGCCGAGTACGGGTGGATCGCGAAGACCGAGCACCTGCTGCGGGTGGTCGACCCGGTGGACGACACCTACCGGCGGCAGATGAACCGGCAGCTCACCGTGCAGGAGTCGCGCCACGAACTGGCGAGGGACGTGTGCCGCGGCAAGCGCGGCACCATCCGCCAGGCATACCGCGACGGGATGGCGGACCAGTTCGGCGCCCTCGGCCTGGTCCTCAACGCCATCGTGCTCTGGACCACCCGCCACATCGACGCCGCCGTCGCCCGGCTTCGCGCCGAGGGCCACGAGATCCGGGAGGAGGACATCGCCCGGCTCTCCCCGCTCAAGCACCGCAATCTGCACCTGCTCGGCCGTTACGGCTTCACCGCCTCCACCCCGGCGGCCGGCGCCCTGCGTCCGCTGCGCGACCCGGAGGCTCCGGAGCTGGACGAGGACGACGACCGAGCGGGCTGAAGCGGCGGCGGTTTCCTTGTGTACTTCGGCGACGCCACAGTGGTGCGGGGCCAGGGGGCGGCTGAGTTTCTGTCCTGTGTACGTGTCAGCCGGTGCGTCGGACGGCGATGACGTTGTCGGTGACGGTCGCGGTTCGTCCTTCGGGGCCGGTGGCGGTGCGCTGGGGTGCGTCGCCGCGTTCGACCGTCCAGGTGTGGTCGAGCCGGAGCGAGGCGATGACGTCCTGGGGGGTGGGGTAGTGGATGTCCTGGCCGGCCTGCCAGGACCAGGGGGCGGTGGAGGCGTGCTCGATCACGATCAGCCGCCCGCCGGGTGCTACGGCCTGGGCGGCTCGCCGCAGGACGGTCTCGCGGGCGATGGTGACGGGGGTGTGGAAGTAGGTTGCGGTGACCAGGTCCCAGGCGCCGTCGGGGAACGTCTCGGAGAGGTCGTGCTGCTGGGGGTGGATCCGGTCGGTGAGGCCGGTGGCCGCGGCGCCTGCCGCCACGCGGTCGAGGGCGGTTGGGGAGACGTCGACGGGGCGTGACGTCCCAGCCCTGGGCGGCGAGCCAGAGTGCGTCGCCGCCGTGGCCGCAGCCCAGGTCCAGGGCGGTGCCCGGGGTGGGGGCCAGGTCGGCGAGCAGGGTGGTCAGGACGGCGTTGGGCTTGGTGCCCCACCGCGCGTCCATGCCGGCGTAGTGCTGCTCCCAGAACGCGGCGGACTCGTTGGCGCTGTTCATGTGCGGGGCCTTTCAGTGCGGGTGGTCACGAGGCGGCGGTGTGAGTGCGGCGGCTTCGGATGAGGAGGCCGGTGGCGGCGAGGGCGAGGGCGAACAGGGCGGCGCTGGCGAGGAAGGCGACCCGGTAGCCGTGTACGTATCCGTCCAGCCGGACGGCCCGCGTCACGGCGCCGGTGCGGTCGGCGAGGAACCCGGCTAGGGCGGAGACGTACAGGGTGTTGAGGAGGGCGGGGCCGACCGCGCCGCCGACCTGCTGGGTGGTGCCGATCATCGCGCTGGCGACACCGGTGTCGGACGGGGAGATGCCGGCGAGGGCGGTGTTGGGCAGCGCGACGAAGAACGCGCCCAGACCGAGACCGGTCAGGATCATGGCGGGCAGCACGATGGTCAGGTAGCCCTCGGTGGGCCTGAGTGGCGTCAGCACCAGGGTGCCGGCCAGGGTGACGGCCGTCCCGGCCGTCATCAGGGTCTTGGGGCCGAGCCGGGTGACCAGGGGGGCGCCGAAGGTGGCCGCGGCGATGATGCCGGCGCTGAAGGGCAGGAACGCCAGCCCCGCGCGCAGCGGCTGGTAGCCGAGGTTGACCTGGAGGTAGTAGGTCAGGAACAGCATCAGGCCGAACATGCCCGCCCCGATCAGCAGGGAGGCGAGGAACGCGCCACCGCGGTCCCGGTCCAGGACGACGCGCAGCGGCAGCAGCGGGTGGGCGGTGCGCTGCTCGACCAGGACGAAGGCGGCCAGCAGGAGGATTCCGGTGGCGAGCAGGAGCCAGGTCGCCGGGGTGTTCCAGCCCGCTTCCGCTGCGTGGGTGACGCCCCATACGACGGCTACCAGGCCGGTGGTGACGAGCAGCGCGCCGGGGACGTCGTAGCGGCGGGTGCCTTCTGCGCGGCTCTCCTTGAGAGTGGGCAGGGCGGCCAGGGCGACGGCGAGGGCGATGGGGGTGTTGACGAACAGGCACCAGCGCCAGCTGGTGTATTCGGTCAGCAGGCCGCCCACGATCAGACCGACCGCGCCGCCCGCGCCCTGCAGGGCGCCGTAGACGCCGAACGCCTTGGCCCGCTCCCGTGCGTCGGTGAAGGTGACCGCGATCAAGGACAGGGCGGCCGGGGCCAGCAGAGCGGCGAAGACGCCCTGCAGGGCACGTCCGGCGAACAGGGTCGCCCCGTTCGGAGCGACGCCGGCGACCATGGAGGCGGCGGCGAAGCCGACCAGTCCGACAAGGAAGACGCGCTTGCGGCCGGCGAAGTCGACGACGCGCCCGCCGAGCAGCAGCAGACCGCCGAAGGTGAGGGCGTAGGCGGTCACCGCCCATTGCCGGTTCGCGTCGCTGACGTCCAGGTCGGCCTGGGCGTGCGGGAGGGCGATGTTGATGACGGAGGCGTCCAGCACCACCATCAGCGTCGCCACCGAGATCACCGTCAGCGCCCACCAACGCCACGGGTCCAGAGTGTCTTCGCTGCGGTTCACAGCGTCGGGCTCCATCGTCATCGCAGGGCCAGTCCTCAAGGAGTTCAGGGAAGTGGGAAGGTCATGGGCGGACCACCGGGCGTGGCCCGGGCCGCTGGTGGGACACTGCTCCAGCCGCTGCCGGAGTTGCAAGGTCTCATGCCGTTTCAGCATGCTGGTGGACATGAGCGCCTCTCATCACACCGAGAAGAAGGACCGGCTGGCCGCGGTCGGGCCACGCCTGCGGGACCTGCGCCGACGTCACGGCCTGACACTGGCCGCCCTGGCCGGGCAGACCGGGATCAACGAGAGCACGCTCTCCCGCCTCGAAGGCGGGACCCGCAAACCGACCCTGGAGATGCTGCTGCCGCTCGCCGAGGTCTACGCCGTGCCCCTGGACGAGCTCGTCGGCGCCCCGCGCACCGGGGATCCGCGCATCCACCTCAAACCGGTCACCCGCAACGGCATGACCTTCGTGCCGCTCAGCCGGCCCGGCGGCGTGCAGGCCCACAAGCTCCTCATTCCGCCCCGGCCCGGCACCGAACCGCAGTTCAGCACACATGAGGGCTTCGAATGGGTCTACGTACTCGCCGGCCGGCTGCGCCTGCTGCTCGGAGACGAGACCGTGATCCTCAAGCCGGGCGAAGCCGCCGAGTTCGACACCCACGTGCCGCACTGGCTCGGCCCCGACGACGACCGCACCGTGGAACTCCTTGTCCTGTTCGGCACCCAGGGAGAGCGGGCTCACCTCAAGGCACGCACCACCTGACCCCCTCCCCGGCCGGCACACCAGCGGCCCTCAGCCTTCGTCCACGAGACCGTCCAGCCCATGCGCACGCGTCCCCAGCATCCGCCGCGACACCTCGGCCTCCATCGCCCCGCCGAACACGTCGGTGCCGGAGACCGCGGTACGGGAGGCGGCCGCACGGCCGGCGTCGGTCATCAGCAGGTTCATGTTGATCGCCGCCGCAGCGCCGACCCCGGCCGCCATGGCCTGGGGAACACCGGCCATCACGTCGCTGACGTTGCCCGCCGCCCACACCCCCTCGACCCCGGTGAAACCGGAGCCGTCCACCACCACCTGCTCACCGATCCCCATCGGGTGCTCCCGCACCTCCAGGCCAAGCCCGTCGAGGAAAGCGGCGCGTGCCACGAACCGCGGCGCCACCACCAGCTTCTCCACCGGAACCACCACCCCCGACACCAGGCGCACCCCTGCCAGCCGGTCCCGCTCCTCGTCCACGACCAGACCGCCGACCTCGCCCTCGACCACGCCGACGCCCAGACCGGCCAGATGCTCCCACTGCTCCTCGGTCAGCTCCGCGCCCTCGTGCAGGAACAGGGTGACGTCCTTGGACATCTGCCTGAACAGCAGCGCCTGGTGGAAGCTGCCCAGCACGCCGATCGCCCGGTCACGCACCTCCCAGCCGTGGCAGTACACGCAGTGCAGGACATCGCGCCCCCATCGCGCAGCCAGTCCGGGCACATCCGGCAGCTCGTCGACCAGCCCCGTCGTCACCAGCACCCGCCGCGCCCGCACCCGCTGCCAGTCCTCGGTGACCACCGAGAACTCCTCACCGTCCCGATGCACCTGCGCCACCCGGCCGGAAACCACCCGGCCGCCGTACCCGGCGACCTCCTCCCGCCCCAGGCGCAGCAGCTCCAGCGGCGACACGCCCTCCCGGCCCAGAATGCCGTGCGCACCGACCCCGACGGCCGGGGCGTTGCGCGGTTCCCCCGCGTCGATCACCAGCACCGACCGGCGCACCCGGCCCAGGGTCAGCGCGGCCGAAAGTCCGGCCGCCCCTCCGCCGACCACGACCACGTCCCAGGCCGTTCGGTCCACTCGCGTCATCTCTCGCTCGTTCATGACCCCACCCTGCGATCCGGCAACGCAGTACGGCAAAGATGCATGCCGTTTCGGCAAGGGGGCGACGGTGCGGTCCGGGTCTGGCCTCCCGGAACGGCAGCGAGGCGCTGACCGCTCGAACTCGCCATCGTTTGCTGACAGGCGGCCGACGGGTCCCATGACCCCGTGCGATCCGGGGGGCGAGGCGGCGCGCATCCCCTTGCCGGCTTCCTCCGCGGCGCCGAGCTGGAGCCCGCCGAGCGGGCCGCGCTCGACGAGGTCCGGGCCGTACGACGCGGCACGGGCCACACCCTCCGCGTCAGCGCCGTGCCGCGGTCCACCGCCGGCTCCTTGACCGCCGCCGGGTCCTCGACGGCACCGGGGCGGTCCCCGCCCAGCGCAAGACCGCCGCGAGTACGAGAACCGCGTCAGCACGCTCACCCCGATCAGACCATGACCGGTCTCACCGCCAACGGCTGGACGCGAGCCCACCAGCACCGGGGCCGTCTCCGCAGCGTCCCTGCCTCACGGCCGGCGGACCGCACCGGGGCGCCGCCATCCTGAGCACCGGCGTCGAGGTGATACCGATCTGGCTGGTCTGCCGCACCAGCACCGGCGAGAGCTACCCGGCCGGCGTCCCCGGATACGCCAGTCCCGCCGTCGCGTTCCCCGCCCTGACCGCCGCGCTGCTCGCCGTCGGCGCGGGGGTACGCGTCCCAACGGGGGGCCTGGCGACGGGAGCGCCACGGGTGGGACGCGGCGGCGGGACCGGCCACCGCTCCCGGCCGGGGCTTACGGCAGCTGCGCCTGCACCTGGGACGAGATCAGCTCCAGGTGGTCCAGGTCGCCGAGGTCGAGGACCTGGAGATAGACACGGCGGCAGCCGATCTCGGCGTAACGGCCGATCTTGTCGACGACCTCGGCCGGAGAGCCGGCCAGGCCGTTGAGCTTCAGTTCGTCGACCTCGCGGCCGATCGCGGCGGCGCGGCGGGCGACCTCCTGGTCGTCCTTGCCGACGCAGACCACGAGGGCGTTGGAGTAGACGAGGCCGTCGCCCTCGCGGCCGGCCTCCTCGGCGGCCGCGCGGACCCGGCCGAACTGGCGCTCGCTGTCCGCGACGGAGGCGAACGGCATGTTGAACTCGTCGGCGTAGCGCGCGGCCAGCCGGGGCGTGCGGACCGCGCCGTGGCCGCCGACGAGGACCGGGATCTTCGCCTGGGCGGGCTTGGGCAGCGCGGGCGAGCCCTCGAGCTGGTAGTAGGTGCCCTGGAAGTCGAAGGTGCGGCCGGGCTCCGTGGCCCACAGCCCGGTGACGATCTCCAGCTGCTCCTCCAGCCGGCCGAACTTCTCCTTGGGGAAGGGGATGCCGTACGCCGTGTGCTCCTCGGCGAACCAGCCCGCGCCCAGGCCGAGTTCGACGCGGCCGCCGGACATCTGGTCGACCTGTGCGACCTGGATGGCGAGGACGCCGGGCAGCCGGAAGGTGCCGGCGGTCATCAGCGTGCCGAGCCGGATGCGCCTGGTCTCACGGGCCAGTCCGGCGAGGGTGATCCAGGCGTCGGTGGGGCCGGGCAGGCCGTCGACGGAGCCCATCTTCAGGTAGTGGTCCGAGCGGAAAAAGGCGTCGAAGCCGAGGTCCTCGGTGGCCTTCGCGACGGTGAGCAGGGTGTCGTAGGTCGCCCCCTGCTGGGGCTCGGTGAAGATTCGAAGATCCATGCTTCCATCCTGCCTGTTCGCAGGGGCCGGTACCGCATCGGTTGCGGCGGCCGTCGCGCGGGGCACCGCCCGGTCCCCGCCGCGGGTGAGAAGCGTCAACCCCGTACGCGGGTGCGCGCCCGGGCCAGTGACCCGCCCGGATGGTGATCGTTGGCCGGGGCGGAGCCGGACCGCCCGGCGCCCGCACCGGCCCCTCGACGCCGTCGACGCCGTCGACGCCGGGGCGACACCCGTACCAGCCCCCGGGGGCCAGGGCGCAGGAGGCCGTCATGTCCGAGGAGACCGTGCCGCAGCAGGGCGGGGGCGATGCCCGGCCGAAGGGGCTGCTGCAGCAGATGGAGGAGTTGATGGCGGCGCTGAACGCGGACCTGTCGGCCCTGGACGCGGATCTGCGGGCGGCCGGCACGGACAGACCGGCCCCCGCGGCCCGGGAGGAGCGGGCGGCCGAGCCTCCCGAGACGCTGGAGCGCACGTAGTTCCCCGGCGGGCCACCGGCCGACGACGGCGATCCGCCCCGAGGGGGCAGGAGACGAGCCTCAGCCCGCCTCCCGGGCCGGTACGGCCTGCTCCCGGTCGGCCAGTTTGCGCAGCAGCTCCCGGACGCGGTCCCGCGACTCGTCCGCCGCGTCGATGGCCTCCATGCACTGCCAGTACGTGCCCTCGTCGGGGGCGGCGCAGGTGATGCCGACGAGGGCTATGCCCACCTCGCCGAGCAGGCTGCCCAGGTGGAGCAGGGCCTGGCGGGCGTCGCCCAGCTCGGTGAGCTGGGCCGCGCGCAGCTCACCGGGGGCCAGTTGCGGGGTGTCCAGCACGCCGCAGCCGCGACCCGCCAGCTCGGTCAGCCCCAGGGCCTCGCCGCGCAGTTCGGGCGGGCCGAAGACGGCGAGGCGGCTGCCGATGGCCTGGGCGAGGGCCTGCGCCTGCCACACCTCCGTCAGGATCCCGGGTATCTCACCGCTTCCCGCCAGGGCACGCCTGCTCGTCAGGATGAGTCGCACCGCGTCCATGCGCTGCCCCCGTCTGTCCCGACGCGCTCTCTCCGCACGTCTGCCCGAACTCCCCTGCTCACTACCCAGAGTGAGGGCCGTTGAGACGAAAAGCTAGAGGAAGACGGGCATCTGTGGACAACGATTCGGCTTCGGTTCGCCTTTCAGATACGGAGAGTGAAAGTGGAGCGCCGTCCTCCCGACTTCGGAGCGACTTCGGAGCGGCACCGCCACGGCTTCGACGCGGCACCGCCACGGCTCCGGCACGGCACCGTCACGGGCCGTCCGGCGCCGGGAACCGCTCCTCGTTGCGGTCGATCTTCGCGGCGAGCGCGGCCAGCGGGTCGACGCCGAGCACCTCGCACAGCTGGAGCAGGTACGCGAGCACGTCGGCGATCTCGTCCCGGACACGGTGCGCGGTCTGGGAGTCGGCCATCACGCGGGCCGACTCCTCGGGCGTCAGCCACTGGAAGATCTCCACCAGTTCGGAGGCCTCGACGCTGAGCGCGGCGACCAGATTCTTGGGCGTGTGGTACGGCTGCCAGTCGCGGGCGGCGGCGAACGCGGCGAGGCGGCGCTGCAGTGCGGCGAGGTCCGGCGGTCCGGGCTGGGCTGAGTGTGCTGTCACGGCTTCAGGTGTACCACCGTGATCCCATCGGCCCCGGCTGCCCTGGCGGCCCCGGTCGCCCCGGTGGTTGCCCTCGCCTCCGCCGCCCCGGTAGCACCCGTCGCCCCCGCCGTCCCTGTCGCCTCCGCCGTCCCCGTCGCCCACGAGGCGTCGCTCACCGTGCCGACCAGCCGGATGTGCCCGCGCTCGCTCATCCGGGCCGCCAGACGCAGCAGTCCGGCGCGCTGCGCCGGGTCCAGCCCGCGGTCCAAGCCGTCGGCGAGCACCGTCAGGGTCTGCAGGGCGGCGGGCACCTCGCCGGCCGGGTCGACGTCGAGCACGCCGGGCCCGGTGAAGAGGACCAGGGCGAGCGCGAGGTAGCGCAACTCCCCGTCGCCCAGCCGCCCGAAGCCGGTTCGGTGCCCGTCGCCGCGGTCGAGGCTTCCCCGGACGGTGCCGTCCGCCGCCGGTTCGGCGAGGACGTCCGCGACGTGCCCGGCGCAGCCGGCCCGTACCGCCGCGACGAACTGCCCGTGCCGCCGCGCGCACTCCCGGCGCGTGCGCAGCAGGACCTCGGCGAGGTTGCCGCAGCCGCCCAGGAGGCGCCCGGTGCCGGCCGGCGCCGGCGTGCGCATCCGGCCGGGCAGCGGCTCGCAGGCGAACACCGACCGCAGGGCCACCACCGTCTGCTCGGCGGCGGCGAGCACCTGCCGCTGCCCGTCGGTCTTGCCCGCCACCCGCAACGGCAGCAGCGCGGTGCCGAGCCGGTCGTCGGGCAGCGGGGCCCGGGTCACGGGAGCCGACCCCCCGGTGTGCCAGGCGGCCTGCACGGCGCGCCGGCCGGGGTCACGCAGGGCCGTCTCCAGCAGCACCCGGCGGCCGGCGGTCAACCGCTCCCCGACGACCCGCAGTTCGGGCTCGGCCTGGACGGCGACGTCGAGCCGTACCGGGCCCTCGGGACCGTCCGCCGTGCAGCCGATCCGGAACCCTCGCCGGCGCTGGGCGTCCGGGCGGGCCCGCTCCGGCACGCAGGCCAGGGGATCGGGGAACACCTCGGCGAGCCGCGCCCCGGCGCCGAGCCGGGCCAGCGCCTCGTACGCCCGCAGCGCGGTCGTCTTGCCGGAACCGCTCGGTCCGGCGAGCAGCGTGCACGGCCCGAGCGGCAGCCGGGCGCCCAGGTGCCCGGCGAACGCGGACAGCCTCAACTCCGTGACGCACGGCCGCTCCGGGCATCCCGGCCCCGGCGGGAGGGGGACGGCGGGCGGGGCGGTGAGGGGGAGCGCGGCCATGCCCGGACCGTAGAAGACCGCGACCCGGCGGAACCGTTCCGCCGGTCGGACCTTCCTACGATCGGGCGACGCCGGCGCTCCCCGTCACATCCCGGGAACGCCCGCCGCCCCCTCCATCAGCCCCTGCACCTCGGTCCCGGGCGGGGTCAGCAGGAAGACGTTGCGGTCCACCCGGTGCATGCCGCTCGCCAGGCCGAACACGACGCCCGTGCTGAAGTCCAGGACCCGCTTGGCGACCTCCGTCTCGGCGCCCGTGAGGTCCAGCAGCACCGGGATGCCGGCCATCAGGGTCTCGGCGACCTCGCGGGCGTCCGCGAAGACGTTGACGCGCAGGACGACGAAACGGCGGCGGGTCTCGGTCTCCGCGTCCGGCAGGGCGCGGTGGCCCACCGCGGACGGCCAGGCGTCCCGGCCCCGCAGCGGCACGACCTGGGCGAGCCCTTCCCACTGTTCATCGGTGACATCGTGGCTGTTCACCGGCTCCCCCCGATCTGTCTCGCACTCATCGCCTGCACCAGCCAATTCTTACGCCATGTCACCCGTTCGGCCGAACAGCGACACGGTCCGCGACCACCTGAAGGGTGTTTTCTCCCGTACGGCGGCAGCGCGGGCGCCCGTGCCGCACCCACGGCGGGAGGTGGTGCGCCGGTGCGGTGACGGTCCGCGCGTCCCCGCGGGTACCCGGCGGGCCGGGCCGGTGGACACGGCCGTGGACGGCGCGAAGGAGGCTCCATGGGCGCGCTGGACCTGCCCGGGCCCGGGACCGCGCGGGCGGACGGGCCGCCGGTCCACGCGGCGGCGCTGGAGGCGGTGTTGCGGGCCCGCGTGGACGGGGAGGTGCGATGCGGCGCGGGGAGAACGCGGGACCACGGGTTCGACAGCGGCGGGCACGAGGCGGTGCACCTGACCGAACTGCCGGCCGCCGCCCCGCCCGGCGGCCCGGCGGCCGGCCGTCCCGGCCCGGCGCCC
>NZ_JBHMCY010000044.1:0-61993 GCF_042430725.1 Streptomyces cinereospinus
GACGGACACCCCCCGGCACGGCCCCGACCCACCCACCGGCAGACAGCGCCACAGCCACCACGCACCCCCCGCACAGGCCGCCGCAGGCACCCGACACCACCCCCGAACCCGCACAGCCCGCCGCAGGCACCCGACACCACCCCCGAACCCGCACAGCCCGCCGCAGGCACCCGCATCAGCCCTCACCCTCACGATCCGCACGACGCGGCAGCGGCCCCACCCGATCCAGTAACCCCGTCCGCGCCGCCAGCGCCGCCGCCTCCAGCCGGGACCCCACCCCCAGCTTCATCAGCACCCGCTGCACATGCGTACGCGCCGTGGACGGCGCGATCCCCATCCCCGCCGCGATCAGCCGCGTGTCCTCCCCGTCGGCCACCCGGACCAGCACCTCCACCTCCCTCGGCGTCAGCATCTCCAACAGCCGCTGCCCCTCGTCGTCCGGCTGCGCCGCGGGATTGAGCAGCTCACCGAAGGCCCCTTGGAGCAGCTGCGGCGCCACCGCCGCCTCCCCCACCCGCGCCTTCATGATGGCCCGCTCCACCCCCTCGATCCGCTCGTCGTGCCGCACATAGCCGGACGCCCCCGCCGCGAACGCCGCCGCGATCCCCCGCGGGCTCGGCACCGGCCCCAGCACCAGCACCGCCACCTGCCCCCGCTCCCGCTTGATCCGCAGCACGGGATCGAACGCCCCCGCCTCGGCCGGCGTGGCCGTCCCCCACAGGCACACCTCCGGCGCCCGCGCGATCACCAGCTCCGCCGCCCCCGCGGCCGGCGCCGCCGCGGCCAGCACCCGGTGCCCCCGCAACTTCAGCGCCGAGGCCAGCGCCTCGGCGAGCAACCGGTGGTCGTCGACCACCATGAGCCGCGCTCCCATCGAGCAACCCCCAGTCCCCCCAGTGGACGCCCACTATGGATGCCCAAGGGTCCCCACGGACAGACCCGGAACACACACAGCACACACCAAGTACAGCCCCCCGGACGACAGCCCCCCGGCCCGGCGTCCGTCATGCCCCGGAAGCTACATGCTTGTTCGACGTCGCGCCGCCCCTACTGGCGAGAAGTGCCCCGGATCGCCGAATTCCCCCAATTCGACAGCGATTCAGGCGTGTTGCGCGGTAAGCGCGCGGCCCCGCCCCGCAACCGGGACGGGGCCGCGCCGAACGACCGCCGAAGCCTCAGCCCTTCACCCCGAACGCGATGGCGAGGTACTCCTCCCCGCTCGCCTCCGAACCGCTGGCGTACACCTCGGACATGTACAACCGCCCCTGCGCGTACAGGACTTCGCCGTACCCCGGCTCCATCCCCGACTCCACGTCCCGCACCGACTCGGTCCCGGGGTTCTCCATCAGTGTGACCTGCTGGAAGCTGTCGCCGTCGATGCTGACGACCTGCCCGCCCTTGTCGTAGGGCCCGCTCTTGTACGCGAGCACGTTCGCCCCGTCCGTCCGCAACGGCGTCATCGTGTACCCGTCGCCCGCGTCCGCCCGCTGACCGGTCTGCCTGCCGCTCGCCAGGTCGAACGCGACGACCGAGTTGGTCCGGCCCAGCTCGCCGGAGGAGTCCTGCTCCTCCGTCGGCACGTACAGCCGGCCGTTGCCGACCGCGAGCCCCGTGCAGTCCTCGACGCGGGAGATCCCGTCGCACTCGGCGGCGTAGGAGTCACCCGGCGCCGAGATCCGCGCCCGCAGCGCGCCCGTGGTGTTGTCGACGGAGAAGAAGTCCGAGATACCGCTGCCGTCCCCGGCCGAGTCGCCCACGTCGGCCGCCACCACCAGCGGATCGGTCGACACGACACTGGCGTACTCGATGCCCTTGGCCATCCTGTACTCCGAGATCACCTTCCCGGACTTCGGGTCGATGGTCTGGATGTGCAGCTCCCGCGCCTCGTACTGACCGCACTTGCGCACCGCGACCAGCTTGGCGCCGCCGCCGTAGCCGGCGTCGTAGCAGGTGTCCGCGGGCTTGGGGCTCCACAGCGCCTTGCCGCTGGCGATGTCGAACGCGGCGCCGCCGCTCGTGCTGCCGACGGCGACCGTGCTCGCGCTCACGGTGACGTTGTCGAAGTGGATCGGCCGGTCGCCGGAGCCGGCGGTCCGGGTCCACAGCCTCTTGCCCGCGTTCAGGTCGATCGCCGCGACCTGGCTGCACCCCTCGGAGGAGTTCTTGGCGGGCATCCTCGGCTGGAAGACGACGGCCGTCCTCCCGTCCTCGGTGACGTGCCGGGTGGCCTCGCACACCGGCCCGGGCAGCGGGACGGTCCACAGCTCGGTGCCCTTGTCCCGGTCGTAGCCGACGATCTCGGCGACCCCGGTCTTGGCGTACACCGTGTCGGTGAGCCAGGAGCCGGCGACGACCACGGAGTCGTCCTCGGCCACCTCGGGCGCCGGGATCTGGAAGAGCACCTCGGAGCCCGGGTCGGCCGGCGCCTTCTCGCTGCCCTTGGCGGTGCCCTCGTCGCCGCCCTTGCCGTCGCCGCCCCCGTCGGCGCTCGCGGTGTCGTCCTTGCCGCCCTCGCCGGACGACGAGGAGTACCAGACGCCGCCGCCGATGATCAGCGCGATCGCCACCACGGCGGCCACGACGATGGCCACCTGGGCGTTCAGCGCCCGCCTGCCGCCTCCGGCCGGTCCGCCCGGCTGCCCGGCCTGCGGGTGCAGCGGCACGGTCGGCTGCGGATAGCCGTGGCCCGGCTGTCCGTACCCGGGCTGCGGCCCGGCCGCGGGCGGGCTCTGCGGATACCCGTACCCGGGCTGCGGCCGGGGCGGCTGCGGATTCCCGTACCCGGGCTGCGGCTGGGGCGGCTGCGGATTCCCGTACCCGGGCTGCGGCCGGGGCGGCTGCGGATAGCCGTACCCGGGCTGCTGCTGCGGCGCCGGGGGCGTGCCCGGCTGCTGCGGCGCGCCGAAGGCGGGCGGCTGCTGCGGCGGCTGCTGCGGGGGCTGGTTGGGCGGCGGCGGGGGCGGCTGGGTCATGACGTGGCTACCTCGGGGAGACGGGGACAGGACGGGTCGGCAGGGCGCGTCACTTGCCGTAGGCGAGCATCAGCTTCTCCTTGGCCTCGTCCTCGCCGGACAGCCGGGTGGTGGAGATGTAGAAGCGGCCGTCCACCCAGGCGATGTCCCGCGAGAAGAAGCCGTCCTCGATCTCCGCCGTGCCCGCGGGGTTCTGCAGGAGCGTGGTGGGCCGGTGGCCGGCGCCCGTCGTCGGGACGGAGACGATCCGGCCGCCCGCGTCGTACGACGGTTCGACGTACGCGATCAGCCGGCCGCCCTCGACGCGCAGCGGCAGCATCGACTCCTCCGCGGGTGACGTCACCCGCCACTTCTCCTCGCCGTCGGCGAGGCCGATCGCGACGATCTCGTTGGCGCCGCCGGTGGCCTCGGTGGGCAGGTAGAGGGTGTCCGGGTCGGCGGCGACGCCCTGGCAGCCGGTCAGGTCGCGCTGCAGGACGGACCAGCCGCACGCGGGCGCGAAGCTCTCGTCGACCTGCACCTGGGAGCGCAGGCCGCCCTTGGCGTCCAGGGTGGAGATGTTCCAGGCGTCCTCGTCCTCGTTGGTGCTGTAGACCACGAGCGGGTCGACGGAGTAGGTGCGCATGACGCGCCAGCCCTCGGTGAAGGCCCGGGTCCACTTCACCTCGCCGGTGCGCGGGTCCAGCTCCTGTATCTCGTCGTGCTCGTTGGCCGTGGCCGCGCCGCAGGACGCCACGGAGATCAGCCGGCTGCCGCCCGCGAAGGCGGCCGGGTAGCAGGCGTCGCCGTACTTCTTCTTGTCGAACAGCTTCTTGCCGGTGGCGGCGTCGTACGCCGTGCCGGACTGCGAGCGGCCCACCATCAGCGTGTCGCCGGCCAGGGTCAGCTCGACGGAGAGCGTGCTGTCGAACAGCGCGCCGTCCGCGACCTCGCCGCTCCAGCCCTTCTCGCCAGTGTTGAGGTCGACCTGCTGGAGCTGGTTGCACTCGGCGCGGTCGCTGGAGCCGTTCATGTACGCCACGACGATCTTGTCGTCGGCCGTCTTCTGCGGGGTGACCGAGCAGATGTCCTGCGGGAAGGCGATCGGGTCCCACGTCGGGCGGCCGTCGCCGACGTTGTAGGCGACGAGTTCCTTGTACGCCGCCTTCACCGCGGTTCTGGCGGTGATCCACATGCCGGGTGCGTCGGCGCCGGAACCGGGCGCGTCGGGCGCCTCCTTGTACCAGAGCACCTTCGCCTCGCCCGCCTTGCGGCCCTCGTTGAGGTCGTCCGGGTCGGCGCCGCCGCTCCCGCTGCCGTCACCGGGGTTGACCGGCAGGCCGGACCCGGTGGGCCCGGGGTCGTCGCTCCGCTCGGCGACCGGCTTGTCGTCGTCGCCGTCGGCCACGGCGTAGACGGCGCCGCCGATCAGCAGCAGCGCCACCACCGCGGCACCGACGGCCAGGGCCGGCTTGCCCCGGAAGGGGCCGCGCGAACCGGGGCCGGGGGGCGTGCCGGGGGCGCCGGGGTACGGCGGCTGCGGGTAGCCGTAGCCGGGCTGCCCGCCGTACGGGCCCGGCTGCTGCGGCGCGCCGTACGGACCCGGCTGCTGCGGCCCGCCGTACGGGCCCGGGGTGGGGTACGGCCCGGGCTGCTGGGGCGATCCGTAGGGGCCGGGCTGCTGCGGGTAGCCGTAGCCCGGCTGCGGCGGGCCCTGCGGGGGCTGGGCCGGCGGCGGGGGTGTGCCCTGGCGCGGGTCGTGCGGGGCACCGGAACCGCCGGCCTGCCGCGGGTCCCGCGGGGCGCCGAAGCCGCCGGCGGGCGGCTGGTCCTGTGGCGCGCCGAAGCCGCCACCCGGCGGCTGGTTGGGCGGCTGGGTCATCAGCGGTTCCCCCTTGTGACTGATGTGGCACCGCGCCCGTGGCGCTGCGTTCCCGCCACACCCGTGATTCTCAGACGGTTCTCGGACCGCCCTTTTCTATCACCCGGGGCCGACGGCGAACCGGGCCGAGCGCACCCCTGTGCCCAAGGGAGCACCGGCCCGTGATGCCCTTGTTACGCGCCTTCACGCCCCCTTCACGGGTTCACGCGTCCTCGGCGAGTTCCAGCCAGCGCAGCTCCAGTTCCTCCCGCTGGCCGGCCAGCTCCCGCAGCTCGGCGTCGAGTTCGGCCACCTTCGCGAAGTCCGTGGCGTGGTCGGCGATCCGGGCGTGCAGGGTGCTCTCCCGCTCGGAGACCTTGTCCAACTGACGCTCGATCCGCTGGAGTTCCTTCTTGGCCGCGCGCTGGTCGGCGGCGCTCTTCTCGGCCGCCGGCTTCACCGCGGCGGGTGCGGCGGCGGCGGCCTCCTCCATCTGCCGGCGCCGTTCCAGGTACTCGTCGATCCCGCGCGGCAGCATCCGCAGCGTGCCGTCGCCGAGCAGGGCGAACACCCGGTCGGTGGTGCGCTCCACGAAGAACCGGTCGTGGGAGATCACGATCATCGAACCGGGCCAGCCGTCGAGGACGTCCTCCAGCTGGGTCAGCGTCTCGATGTCGAGGTCGTTGGTCGGCTCGTCGAGGAAGAGGACGTTGGGCTCGTCCATCAGCAGCCGCAGCAGCTGGAGCCGGCGGCGCTCACCGCCGGACAGGTCCCCCACCGGCGTCCACTGCTTCTCCTTGCCGAAGCCGAACGTCTCGCACAGCTGCCCCGCGGTCATCTCCCGGCCCTTGCCGAGGTCGACGCGCTCGCGCACCCGCTGCACGGCCTCCAGCACCCGCCAGGTGGCGTCCAGCTCGGCGACCTCCTGGGAGAGGTAGGCCAGCCTGACCGTCTTGCCGACGGCGATCCGCCCGCCGGCCGGCTGCGCCTCGCCCTGGGTGCGGGCCGCCTCGGCCATGGCGCGCAGCAGGGAGGTCTTGCCCGCGCCGTTGACGCCGACCAGGCCGATGCGGTCGCCGGGGCCGAGCTGCCAGGTGACGTGCTTCAGGAGCACCTTCGGGCCGGCCTGGACGGTGATGTCCTCCAGGTCGAAGACGGTCTTGCCGAGCCGCGAGGAGGCGAACTTCATCAGCTCGGAGCTGTCCCGGGGCGGCGGCACGTCCTTGATCAGCTCGTTGGCGGCCTCGACCCGGAAGCGCGGCTTGGACGTGCGGGCGGGGGCGCCGCGGCGCAGCCAGGCCAGTTCCTTGCGGACCAGGTTCTGCCGCTTGACCTCTTCGGTCGCGGCGATGCGCTCGCGCTCGGCGCGGGCGAAGACGTAGTCGGAGTAGCCGCCCTCGTACTCGTGCACGACTCCGCGCTGGACGTCCCACATCCGGGTGCAGACCTGGTCCAGGAACCAGCGGTCGTGGGTGACGCAGACCAGCGCCGAGCGGCGCTCGCGCAGGTGCTGGGCGAGCCAGGCGATGCCCTCGACGTCGAGGTGGTTGGTGGGCTCGTCGAGGACGATCAGTTCCTGTTCCTCGATGAGCAGCTTGGCCAGCGCGATCCGGCGCCGCTCGCCACCGGAGAGCGGGCCGATCACGGTGTCCAGGCCCTTGGGGAAGCCGGGCAGGTCGAGACCGCCGAACAGGCCGGTGAGCACGTCGCGGACCTTGGCGTTGCCCGCCCACTCGTGGTCGGCCATGTCGCCGATCACCTCGTGGCGGACGGTGGCCCCGGGGTCGAGGGAGTCGTGCTGGGTGAGGACGCCCATGCGCAGGCCGCCGGAGTGGGTGACGCGGCCGGTGTCGGCCTCCTCCAGGCGGGCCAGCATCCGGATGAGGGTGGTCTTGCCGTCGCCGTTGCGGCCCACGACGCCGATGCGGTCCCCTTCCGAGACGCCGAGGGAGATGCCGTCCAGCAGGGCGCGGGTGCCGTACACCTTGCTGACGTTCTCGACATTGACCAGGTTGACGGCCATTTCGCTCCTGCTCGCGGGGATCGGTCAGCCTCCCAGCGTAACGGTCGCCGGGGGGTGGCCGGTGCCGCGCGGGTCAGCGGGCGGCGGCCGGGCGGTCGAGCCGGTCGCCGGCGCGACCGGACGCGTACCGCTGGTCGCCGGCCACCGCCAGGTGAGCGACCCGCGCTCGGCGGCCGGACACTCCGCCCCGGTCAGCCGGCGCGGACCGTCACGCCCGGACAACCGGTGCGGACCACCCCACCCGGACAGCCAGTGCGGACCACCGCACCCGGACAAACGCTGGCGACCACCCCACCCGGACAATCGATGCGGGCCGTCACGCCCGGTCAGCCGGCGCGGACCGTCACGCCCGGACAACCGGTGCAGACCACCCCACCCGGACAAACGCTGGCGACCACCCCACCCGGACAATCGATGCGGGCCGTCACGCCCGGTCAGCCGGCGCGGACCGTCACGCCCGGACAACCGGTGCAGACCACCCCACCCGGACAAACGCTGGCGACCACCCCACCCGGACAACCGGTGCGGGCCGTCACGCCCGGTCAGCCGGCGCGGACCGTCACGCCCGGACAACCGGTGCAGACCACCCCACCCGGACAAACGCTGGCGACCACCCCACCCGGACAACCGGTGCGGGCCGTCACGCCCGGTCAGCCGGCGCGGACCGTCGCGCCCGGGGCCGGGCCGGACGCCGTGCGTACCGTCCGGCACGTGCCCGACGCGTGCAGCGCCGCCGCCACCCGGGCCGCGGACTCCGGGTCGCGGACGAGGAAGGCGGTGGTCGGACCGGAGCCCGAGACCAGGGCGGCGAGGGCGCCGGCGGCGCGGCCCGCCGCGAGGGTGCCGGCGAGGGCGGGGAAGAGGGAGAGGGCGGCGGGCTGGAGGTCGTTGGAGACGGTGGCGGCGAGCGCGTCGGGGTCGCCCTTGGCGAGCGCGTCGAGCAGGTCGCGGGAGGCGACGGGCTCGGGGACGTCGGTGCCCGCGCCGAGCCGGTCGAACTCGCGGAAGACCGCCGGGGTCGACAGTCCCCGGTCCGCCATCGCGAACACCCAGTGGAAGGTGCCGCCGACCTCCAGCGCGGTCAGCCGCTCGCCCCGCCCGGTGCCCAGCGCCGCCCCGCCGACCAGGCTGAACGGCACGTCGCTGCCCAGCTCGGCGCAGATCTCCAGGAGTTCCTCGCGCGGGGCGCGGGTGCCCCACAGGACGTCGCAGGCGAGCAGCGCGCCCGCGCCGTCCGCGCTGCCGCCCGCCATGCCGCCGGCGACGGGGATGTCCTTGGCGATGTGCAGGTGGACGTCGGCCGTACGGCCGTACCGTGCGGCGAGCGCCTCGGCGGCGCGGGCCGCCAGGTTCGTGCGGTCCAGGGGGACCTGGTGGGCGTCGGGCCCGTCGCAGGTGACGCGCAGCTCGTCCGCCGCGGTGACCGTGACCTCGTCGTAGAGGCCGACCGCGAGGAAGACGTTGGCCAGGTCGTGGTAGCCGTCGGGGCGGGCGGCGCCGACCGCGAGCTGGACGTTGACCTTGGCGGGGACGCGGACCGTCACACTCACTGGCTCTCCTTGGCGGGTCCGGCCTCCGCGATCCGCGCGAACTGCTCGACGGTCAGGGACTCCCCGCGGGCCTGCGGGGAGACGCCCGCCGCGACGAGCGCCGCCTCGGCGGCCGCGGCCGAGCCGGCCCAGCCGGCGAGCGCGGCCCGCAGCGTCTTGCGGCGCTGGGCGAACGCCGCGTCGATGACGGCGAAGACCTCGCGCTGCGAGGCGGTGGTCCGCACCGGCTCGGTGCGGCGGATGAGCGAGACGAGCCCGCTGTCGACGTTCGGCGCGGGCCAGAAGACGTTGCGGCCGATGGCGCCGGCCCGC
This sequence comes from Streptomyces cinereospinus, assembly GCF_042430725.1. Lineage (NCBI taxonomy): Bacteria > Bacillati > Actinomycetota > Actinomycetes > Kitasatosporales > Streptomycetaceae > Streptomyces > Streptomyces cinereospinus. Next base: position 8,698 of record NZ_JBHMCY010000044.1, read on the forward strand.
TTGACCTCGGCGAACCAGTTGGCCTTCACCGACGGCACGCCGTACACCTTGGAGCCGGGCGCCGCCGCGAGCCGGTCGGCGACCTCCGACTGCACCATCACCAGGGTGCGTTCGACGGACGGGAAGGTGTCGAGCATGTGCAGCAGGACGGGGACGGCCACGTTGTAGGGCAGGTTGGCCACCAGCGCGGTCGGGGCGGGGCCGGGCAGCTCGGTGACGTGCAGGGCGTCGGAGTGCACCAGCGCGAACCGGTCGGCGCGCTCCGGCATGCGCGCCGCGACGGTGGCGGGCAGCGCGGCGGCGAGCACGTCGTCGATCTCGACGGCGGTGACCCGGTCGGCCGCCTCCAGCAGCGCCAGCGTGAGCGAGCCGAGCCCGGGCCCGACCTCCACGACCACGTCGTCGGGGCGGACCTGCGCGGTGCGCACGATCCGGCGGACCGTGTTCGCGTCGATGACGAAGTTCTGGCCACGCTGCTTGGTGGGCCGTACGCCGAGGACGTCCGCGAGCTCGCGGACGTCGGCGGGGCCCAGAAGGGCGTCAGGGGAGGGGCTGCTCACGGGCCCAAGCCTATCCGTGGCTCACCCCCGCAATCGCGCCCCGCAGTGCGGCCACGGGCTGGCCCCGCGGCGGACGTAGAGCTTCTTCGCCCGGTAGGTCTGTTCCGCCGCCGGGGCGTCCTGGGGGCGGCCGGTGCCGCCGAGGCTGTGCCAGGTGCGGGTGTCGAACTGGTACAGGCCGCCGTACGTGCCGGAGGGGTCGACTGCGTCGGGGCGGCCGCCGGACTCGCAGACGGCGAGGCCCTGCCAGTCCAGGTCGTCGGCGCCCCGCACGGAGGCGGGCAGCGCTCTGGTGCCGACCTTCACGATCCGCGCGGTGGGTTCGCGCACCAGCTCGGTCCTGATCCGGCGGGGCTGCTGCCGGACCCCGTTGACGGTCCGCAGCGCGTAGGTGATCCGGCGCAGCCCCGGCTGCCCCGCCTGCTCGACCGTCTCGGTGCCCTGGAACACCGCCGGGTCCGCGATCCGCCGCACCTCGAACGGGATCTCCTCCTCCCGGGTCTCCCGGCCGCCGGTGATGCGCAGCACGGTGACCGTCTGCCCGTCGCGCGGGAAGCTGCCGGGCGGGACGGAGGTGGTGTCCTCGCCGCGCAGGGTGATCCCGGCCTGCCGGACGGCCTCGCCGACGGTGGCGGCGTTGGTGCGGACGGTGCGGGCCCGGCCGTCGGCCATGACGGTGACCGAGCGCTCGGTGCGCACGTCGAGGGCGAGTCCGGCCCGCCCGATGCGCTGGGAGCGCGCGGTGGACAGGTAGGCGCCCTCCGCACGCACCCCGAGCTGTGCGAGCACCTCGTCCACCGTCCGGGCCGTCGTCCACACCTCCCGCCGGTGGCCGTCGAGGGTGAGTCGCACGGGGCGGCCGTAGGCCACGGCGATCTCGTCGCCGTCGCCGAGTTCCGTGCCGGGCGCGGGCGCGACCACGTCGTGCGCGCCGACCCCGACGCCCTCCTCGGCGAGCAGTTCCCCGACGTCGTCGGCGAAGGTGTGCAGGCGGCGGGGCTCGCCGTCGACGGTCAGCTCGACGGCCTTGTCCTCGGCGACGAAGGCGGTGGTGCCGCCGGCGAGGAACGCCATGACCAGGGCCCGCGGCAGCAGTCGGCGCACGGAGGCGTCCGGGCGCTCGGCGTAGCGGCCCCTGCGCCGGCGCGCGGCCCGCCCGTCCGCCCGGGGGCGCACGAGGGGCGCGGGGTGCTCCGGCGCGCTCTGCCGGGGCAGCAGGGGCTCGGCCGTCTCGTAGGCGGGCCGGTAGGTGTCGGCGTACGCGTCGCCGCCGTCCGGGTCGCCGCCCACGGGTCCGCACGGATCGCCGTACGCATCCTCGTGGGTGTCGTCGTACGTGTCACCGCGGACGTCCCCGTACGAGTCGCCGTCCGGGCCGTACGCGGGGTACGGGGCGGCGTGCGGGAGCGGCGGGGCTCCGTGCGCGTCGAAGCCGGGGCGGCCCGGGGGCGGCCCGTACGTCTCGACGGTCTCGTACGGCCGGTAGGTCCCGTAGGTCTCGAACTGGGAGTGGCTCACGCCGACGCGCTCCAGGGGCCGGAGGGGGTCCAGAGGGGTCCGGATCGGGCACCAGAACCTAGCGGAGCGGTCGTCACTCTCCAAAGCGGCGCGGCTACCCGGAGTAGTGCGCCGTGGGGCGGTAACCGAAGGCGCGGGCCGTGTTGGCGCCGAGGGCGGTGGCCATCTCGTCCTCGCCGATGCCGCGCACGGCCGCCATCGCGCGCACCGTGACGGGGACCAGATACGGGGCGTTGGGCCGCCCGCGGTAGGGCGCGGGCGTCAGGAACGGCGCGTCGGTCTCGACCAGGACCAGCTCCAGCGGGGCCACGGCCAGCGCGTCCCGCAGGTTCTGGGCGTTCTTGAAGGTGACGTTGCCGGCGAAGGACAGGTAGTACCCGGCGCGGGCGCACACCTCGGCCATCTCGGCGTCGCCGGAGTAGCAGTGGAACACCGTCCGCTCCGGCGCGCCCTCCTCCTTCAGGATGCGCAGCACGTCCGCGTGGGCCTCGCGGTCGTGGATCACCAGCGCCTTGCCGTGCCGCTTGGCGATCTCGATGTGCGCCCGGAACGACCGCTCCTGTGCCGCCCTGCCCTCGGGCCCGGTGCGGAAGTGGTCCAGCCCGGTCTCGCCGACCGCCTTCACGTGCGGCAGCGCGGCGAGCCGCTCGATCTCGGCGAGCGCGTCGTCCAGCCCGGCGTCCCCACCGGGCTCGCGCGCCCCCTGCCGGGACCAGCCGTCCGGGTCCCCGTGGACGAGGCGCGGCGCCTCGTTGGGGTGCAGCGCGACGGCCGCGTGCACGGTGTCGTACGCCGCCGCCGTCTCGGCCGCCCACCGGGAGCCGGCCACGTCGCAGCCGACCTGCACCACGGTGGTGACCCCGACCGACGCGGCCTTCGCGAGGCCCTCCGCCACCGTGCCGGACTGCATGTCGAGGTGCGTGTGCGAGTCGGCGACCGGCACGTTCAGGGGCGGCGGGAGGGGCGGGGCGGCGTCCTTGCCGGAGGCGGACCGGGCGGCGGCCCCGGAGGCGGGCTGGGAGGCGGGCTGGGAGGCGGGCATGCCCCGATCGTACGAGAGGGGCATGCCCGCGATCAGCTCAGCCGGCCTTGCGCTGGAACGGGTGCAGGAGGCCGGACAGCTGCCAGTGGTGCGGCTGCCGGGGCACCGCCGGCGGCTCCGCGGACGGCCGCCGCGCCGCGTTCCGGGCCGACGCCACCCGGCCGGGGCGCATGATCCGCACGACGTGCCCCTCGCAGCGGGCGCACGCCGGCCGGCTCAGCGGCGACGGCACCACCCGCCCGTCCGCCACGTACAGCACGAACGCGTGGCCCCGGCCGTCGACGTGGTGCTCTATCTCGTACGCCTGCTCCCACCCGTGCCCGCAGCGCATGCAGGCGAAGGAGTAGGACTCGTGGACGACGGCGGTGGCCCCGTCGCGCAGACCGGTTGGCTCTGTGAACTCGTTCATGCCGGCTCCCGTGATCCGCTGGTGGAACGGGTGCGTTCCGTCCCCCAGTGGACCGCCGCACGGGCCCCCGGGCACGCGACCTGCTGAAGTGTTGGGCGGGACTTGGGGGTTGCTTGCCCCAGGTCCCGTCACCCTTTACCGGCGGTTGGCACGGGCGTGGCTCACGGCGTGCCCTTCGCGGCGACCACGGCGTCGAAGACGACCCGCTTGGGCACGCCCGCTTCCACGGCCACCGCCGCGATCGCCTCCTTGCGCCGCTCCCCGGCCTCCTCCCGCACCCGCACCCGCCGCACCAGCTCCGCCTCGCCGATCTCCTCCGGGCCCCGCTCGGGAGCGCCCTCGACCACCACGGTGATCTCCCCGCGCACCCCGTCCGCCGCCCACTCGGCCAGCTCCCCCAGCGGGCCCCGCCGCACCTCCTCGTACGTCTTGGTCAGCTCCCGGCACACCGCCGCCCGCCGCCTCGCCCCGAACACCTCGGCCATCGCCGCGAGCGTGTCGTCCAGCCGGTGCGGGGCCTCGAAGTAGACCAGCGTCCGGCGCTCCCCGGCCACCTCCCGCAGCCGCGACAGGCGCTCGCCCGCCTTCCGCGGCAGGAACCCCTCGAAGCAGAACCGGTCCACCGGCAGCCCGGACAGCGCCAGGGCGGTCAGCACGGCGGAGGGCCCGGGCACCGCGGTGACCCGGACGTCCCGTTCCACGGCCGCCGCGACCAGCCGGTACCCGGGGTCCGACACCGAGGGCATCCCGGCGTCGGTGACGAGCAGCACCCGCGCGCCGCCCACCAGCTCCTCGACCAGCTCCGGCGTGCGCGCCGCCTCGTTGCCCTCGAAGTACGACACGATCCGCCCCCGGGGCGTCACCCCCAGCGCCTGGGTCAGCCGCCGCAGCCGCCGCGTGTCCTCGGCGGCGACCACGTCCGCCCGCGCCAGCTCCTCGGAGAGCCTCGGCGGGGCGTCCGCGACGTCGCCGATGGGGGTGCCTGCCAACACAAGGGTTCCTGTCACGTTTCCATCCTCGCAGGGGCGGCCCACGGGACTCCCGCGGAAGGGTTCCCTACGATGGCGCGGTGACCAGTACCGCGTCCTCCACGGACATCCGGCAGGACCAGGCCTCCCACGAGCAGCGGCCCTCGTGGCAGCAGCGGCTGCGCCGTTTCGGACACACCCCGGCCGGCCCCCGCGGCGACGTCCGGGACCGGCTCGTGCCGCCGTACGCCGAGCCCGGCCCGCGGCTGTGGGCGGCGCTCGGGGTCGGTCACCCGTCGGCCGAGCGGCTCACCCGCTGGTCGGGCTGGGGCGGGCCGCTGCTGGTGACGCTGTTCGCGGGGGTGCTGCGGTTCTGGAACCTGGGCAGCCCGAAGGCGGTGATATTCGACGAGACGTACTACGCCAAGGACGCGTGGGCGCTCGTCCACCGCGGGTTCGAGGTCAACTGGGACAAGAACGTCAACGATCTGATCCTGTCCCGGAACGGCGACGTGCCCGTTCCGACGGACGCGGCGTACGTCGTGCACCCGCCGGTCGGCAAGTACGTCATCGGGCTGGGCGAGCTGGTGTTCGGGTTCGACCCGTTCGGCTGGCGGTTCATGACGGCGCTGCTGGGCACGCTGTCGGTGCTGCTGCTGTGCCGGATCGGCCGCCGGCTGTTCCGCTCCACGTTCCTCGGCTGCCTCGCGGGCGCGCTGCTGGCGGTGGACGGGCTGCACTTCGTGATGAGCCGGACCGCGCTGCTGGACGGCGTGCTGATGTTCTTCGTGCTGGCGGCGTTCGGCTGCCTGCTGGCCGACCGGGACCGGGCGCGGGCGAGACTGGCCGCCGCGCTGCCCGTGGACGCCGAGGGCCGGGCCCGCCCGCACGCCGCCACGGCGGAGGGCACCCGCATCGGGTGGCGGCCGTGGCGGGTCGCGGCGGGCCTGATGCTGGGCCTGGCCATCGGCACCAAGTGGAACGGCCTGTACATCCTGGCCGCGTTCTGCGTGCTGGCGGTGCTGTGGGACGTCGGCGCCCGCAGGGTGGCGGGCGCCCGGCACCCGTACCGGGCGGTGATCAGGCGCGACCTCGGCTGGGCGTTCCTGTCGACGGTCCCCGTCGCGGTCGTCACCTACGTGGTGTCCTGGACCGGCTGGATCCTCTCCGCCTCCGACGGCACGGGCGGCTACTACCGCGACTGGGCGGCGACGGACGGCGAGGACAGCGGCTGGTCCTGGCTGTTCCCGGACTGGTGGCGCAGCCTGTGGCACTACGAGACCCAGGTGTACGAGTTCCACGTCGGCCTGTCCTCGCCGCACACCTACCAGTCCAACCCGTGGAGCTGGATCGTCACCGGCCGCCCGGTATCGTACTTCTACGAGTCCCCCGCTCCCGGCGCGGACGGCTGTCCGGCGGACGCGGGCGAGAAGTGCGCGCGCGAGGTGCTGGCGCTGGGTACCCCGATGCTGTGGTGGGTGGCCTGCTTCGCGCTGCTGTACGTGCTGTGGCGGTGGTTCTTCCGCCGCGACTGGCGGGCGGGCGCGATCGCCTGCGGGATCGTGGCGGGCTATCTGCCGTGGTTCCTGTACCAGGAGCGGACGATCTTCTTCTTCTACGCGGTGGTCTTCGTGCCGTTCCTCTGCCTGGCGGTCGCGATGCTGATCGGCGCCCTGGCCGGCCCGCCCGGCTCCACCGACACCCGCCGGGTGGCCGGCGCCACGGGTGCCGGTGTGCTGGTGCTGCTGATCGCCTGGAACTTCGTGTACTTCTGGCCGATCTACACCGGCCAGACCGTCCCGATCGACTCCTGGCGGTCCCGCATGTGGCTGGACACCTGGGTCTAGGTCCTGTCCGGCCGGGCGGCTCGGGGTGGCGGGTCAGCGGTGGTGGCAGCGCCAGGAGGCGTGATCGAACGCGTCTTCGTAGGCGTTGCGGTAGCCGTGCCGGTAACCGGCCCGGTAGTCGCGGTTGCCGCGGTCGGTCCAGGGGCGGTAGTGCTCGCGGTAGTCGCACCGGCGGCCGTCCCGGGCACCGTCCCGCAGGCCCCACCGGGAGCCGTCGGCGTAGCCGCGCCGGTAGTCGCGGGGCGAGGCGGGTGCGGCGGCGCCGAGCGATCCCGGTGCCGCCACCGCCGCCGTGTCGAGGGCGACGGCCTGGGGAGCCGCGGCCGCCGGGAGCGCGACAGCGGTCGCGAAGGCGAGCGGGGCGACGAGCGAGACCAGGATTCTTCGTGTACGCATACCAGACTCCTTGCGGGCACAGTGCGCTGAAGGCCCGCCTCAAGGGCTGTGGAGAGCACGGATTCGTACCGTGCAGGGCCTTCATCTCCTTGGTACGCCTCCTCCACTTGGGTGTCCAATTGAGGCATATGCACCTGTATGGCCCTGCGCTAACAATCTGAAAAACACTCGCCCAACTCCCCACAGCCCCTGCCTACAGTGCGGAGACCGGATACGGGGAGGGAGCGCATCGTGCGCAAGGGGGTCAAGGTCGCCGTCGTCGGCGGGGTGTTCACCGCGATGGTCACCGGCGCCGGGTACGGCGCCTACAACTTCGTGACCGCGCTGAACGGTGACGGCGCGACAGCGACCGCGAGCGAGCCCGATCCCGTGCGGACCGGGCCGCCGAGCGGCACGGAGGTCGCGGAGACCAGCCGCGCGTTCTTCGCCGCCTGGGAGCGGGGGCAGGGCGCCAGGGCCGCGTCGTACACCGACTTCGCGGAGGCGGCCGAGCCCGTGCTGACCTCCTTCGGGCGGGACGCGCACCTCACCGGCGTGACCGTCACCCCGGGCCGGGCGCAGGGGCCGACCGTGCCGTTCTCGGTGCGGGCGACGGTGTCGTACGGCGGCCGGAGCAAGCCGCTGGCCTACGACAGCCGGCTCACCGTGGTGCGCGGGGAGACCACCGGCCGGGCGCTGGTGGACTGGGAACCGTCCGTGGTGCACCCCGTTCTGAGGGACGGTGACATCCTTGTCACCGGGGAGTCCGCGAGCCCGCCGGTCGAGGCGGTGGACCGCACGGGCACCGTGCTGACGCCGGAGACCTACCCCTCACTCGGCCCGGTCCTGGACGAACTGCGCGCCCGCTACGGCGACCGGGCCGGCGGCACCCCCGGTGTCGAGCTCGCCGTCCGCCACACGGGCGGAGCCGCCGACACCCCGCTGCTCACGCTCGCCAAGGGCGTGCCCGGCAAGCTGCGCACGACGCTGAGCGCGACCGCGCAGGCCGCCGCCGAACGGGCGGTCGCGCGGTACGCCGAGTCCTCCGTCGTCGCCGTGCAGCCGAGCACCGGCGAGATCCTGGCGGTCGCCAACAACCGCGCGGACGCCTGGAACGCGGCGTTCCTCGGGGAGGTGGCGCCCGGCTCGACGATGAAGATCCTCAGCGCGGCCACTCTCATCGACAACGGGGTCACCCGCATGGACGGGCCCGCGCCCTGCCCCGACTCGGCGGTCTGGCAGAGCCAGACCTTCCACAACCGCGCCGAACTGGCCCCGGACGACGGGGCCACCCTCTCCGAGAGCTTCGCGAACTCCTGCAACACCGCTTTCATCAAGTTCGCGGACGAGTTGGCGGTGGACTCGCTGACCCGGGAGGCGCAGGACCGGTTCGGGCTCGGCCGCGACGACTGGAAGGTCGGCGTGCCCTCCTTCGACGGCTCGGTCCCCGCCTCCGGCGGCCCGGACACCGCCGCCGACCTGATCGGCCAGGGCCGGGTGCAGATGAGCCCGCTGAACATGGCCTCGGTCACCGCGACCGCCATGACGGGCGTCTTCCGGCAGCCGGTGATCGTGCCGCGCGCCCTGGACGGACGGGAACTGGCCACGGCCCAGGGTCTGTCGGGCGACACCGTGGCCCAGCTGCGCGCCATGATGAACCGCGCCGCCACCAGCGGCACCGCCGCCCCCGTGATGTCCGGGCTGTCCGGCAGCACCGGCGCCAAGACCGGTTCGGCGGAGGTCGCGGGCAACACCAAGGCGGACAGCTGGTTCACTGGCTACCGCGACGATCTCGCCGCCGCGGCCATGGTCCAGCAGGGCGGACGGGGCGGCGAGGCCGCCGGTCCGATCGTGGCGGACGTGCTGCGCGCCGGTGGCTGACATCACCCGCACAGGCGGGGACTCCAGTGCCGCGGCAGGCAGCGTCTGCCCGTGACGGAGCGGCGGCCGGTGCGTGCTCTCGGCGGGCCGGCCGGAAGCCCTCGTACGGGACGTACTCGGGCTTTCGTCCGGTGCGGCGGGAGTGCGTGCCAGGCGTCGCGACGGGGCGAACGTCGCCTGCCGCGGCACTGGGCGCGCGCTCCGGCACCCGCCCCCTGAGGCACGCGTCACGCACCCTGCCCGTCGCCGTCCGGTCTACCCGTGGGTAGCATCCTGGCCATGGGAGACACGCAGCAGGTGGACGAGCGCCGGGTGAACCGGCTCACCAAGCAGATCAGCGCCTTCGCCAGGGCCCACGGCGGAGCGGAGGCCCAGGTCGCCTACCTCGGGCAGCGCGGCGCCCGGATCGTGCTGGTCGGCGAGGACGGCGGCTGGGGCGACCTGGTGGCGCCGTCGTACGCGACCGCCGAGAAGGCGGTGGAGAGGTCCGGCCTCACCGTCCACGAGGCCTTCGACGGTGAGTTCGCGGCGAAGGTGAAGACCGGCCCGTACGAGTGGAAGCGGATGGCCGGGATCCAGATCGGCGGCTGACCGGCGTCTCTTCTCCCGGTGGGCGGCGGGCGCAACACCTGACACCCGGTTCACCCGTTAGGACCCGCAGGAGTACGTGGCCCAGTCGCGGGAGTCCGGATGATCGAAACGCCGTCGCTCGTGGACCAGTACTGCCACGGCGTCCTCAGAACGGAGCTGGGCCTCGGCACCTTCGAGGCCCAGCTGGCCCGCACCGAGGGCCCGCCCGCCCCCGGCACCACCCTCTTCGACACCCAGACCGGCTTCGCGGTACGCCGCTGGTGCCCCCCGCTGCTCGGCCTGGAACCGCACTGCCCGCCCGCCCGCTACCTCGCCCGGCGCCGTGAACTCGGCGTGCCGGAGGCGGCCCGGCGGCTGCTGCGCGGCAGCGGCATCACGACGTACCTCGTGGACACCGGGCTCCCCGGCGACCTCACCGGACCCGCCGAGATGGCCTCGGCCGCGACCGCCGAGGCGCGCGAGATCGTCCGCCTGGAGCTGCTGGCCGAGCAGGTCGCCGACACCTCCGGCACCGTCGAGTCGTTCCTGGCGAACCTCGCCGAGTCGGTGCACGGGGCCGCCGTGAACGCCGTCGCCTTCACCTCGGTCGCGGGCGTCCGGCACGGTCTGGCCCTCGCGCCGGAGCCGCCGGGGGCGGGTGAGGTGCGGGGCGCGGCGGGCCGCTGGCTGGCCGGCCGCCGGGTCGGCGGCGAGCTGAGCGACCCGGTGCTGCTGCGGCACCTGCTGTGGATCGCGGTCGCCTCCGGACTGCCCCTCCAGCTGCACGCCGGGCTCGGCGCACCGGGCCTGCGCATCGACCGCACGGACCCGGTGCTGCTGACGGACTTCGTGCGCGCCACCGCCGGCCTGGGCACCGACCTGGTCCTGCTGCACGGCTACCCGTACCACCGGCACGCAGCCCACCTCGCCGGGGTCTTCCCGCACGTCTACGCCGACTCCGGCGCCGCGCTGGCGCGCACCGGCGCCCGCGCGGCCACCGTGCTCGCCGAGATCCTGGAACTGGCCCCCTTCGGCAAGATCCTGTTCTCCACCGGCGCCCAGGGCCTGCCCGAGCTGCACGTGGTGGGCGCCCGCCTGTTCCGCGAGGCCCTGGCCCGCGTCCTGGGCACCTGGGTGGCCGAGGGCGCCTGGTCCCTGGGCGACGCCCAGCGGGTCGCGGGGCTGATCGCGGCGGGGAACGCGCGGCGGGTGTACGGGCTGGAGTGAGGCGGCCCTGGCGCGCCGCTACGCGCGCGTGGCGGCGTACTCCGCGGGGGCCGGTGCGGTGGACGGGGGCTCGGCCGGGCGCTCGCGCAGGGACAGGGCGACGCGCAGCACCGCGATCCAGACCAGGCAGGAGCCGAGCATGTGCAGGCCGACCAGGAGCTCGGGGAGGTCCAGGAAGTACTGGACGTACCCGATGACGCCCTGGGCGAGCAGCACCAGGAACAGGTCGCGGGTGCGGTCCAGCGGGCCGCGCGGGGCGTCGACGGCCTTGAGGACGAACCACAGGGCGAAGGTCAGCGTCACCACGATCCACGCCAGCACCGCGTGCACCTTGCTGACCGTCTCCCAGTCCACCGGCATGCGCGGTACGTCGCTGGAGTCGCCCGCGTGCGGGCCCGCGCCGGTGACCACCGTGCCGACCATGATCAGCAGGACGCTCGCGGCGACCAGGGACCACACCAGCTGCCGCACGGCCTTGCCGACCAGCGGCCGTGCCTCCGAGTCGCCCTCGCGGGTGCGCTGCCACATCAGCGCGGCGACGGTGATCAGCGCCGTGGTGGCGAGGAAGTGGGCCGCGACCGTGTACGGGTTCAGGCCGACCAGCACCACGATGCCGCCGAGTACGGCGTTGCTCATGACGACCCAGAACTGCGCCCAGCCCAGCCGGGTCAGGCCGCGCCGCCACGGCTTCTGCGCGCGGGCCGCGACGATGGCCCAGCCGACCGCCGCGCACAGCACGTAGGTGAGCAGGCGGTTGCCGAACTCGATGACGCCGTGCAGGCCCATCTCGCGCGTGGTGGCCAGGGAGTCCGCCGTGCACTTGGGCCAGGTCGGGCAGCCGAGGCCGGAGCCGGTCAGCCGCACGGCGCCGCCGGTGACGACGATGACCACCGACATGACGAGTGCGGCGAGGGCCGCCCGCCGAACCGTCCTGGTGGTGGGGGTCCAGCGTGCGGCGATGAAGGCGAGCGGGTTGCGCAGGGCCGCTGTGGCGTCGGCGCGGGTCAGCTTTGGCACGCCCACCATCGTAGGGGGCAGCTTGTGCACGCGTTCACGAGGGGTCCGCTCCGGGCTCCCGCGCGCTACTCCCAGCGGAAGAAACGGCCCGCCGCCGTCAGCCCCACGGCCGACCAGACGGCCAGGATCGCCAGGTCGCCCCACGGCGTTCCGGCACCGTGCTGGAGCACGTCCCGCAGCCCGTCCGACAGCGCCGCGATGGGCAGCAGCCCCAGCACGTCCTGCGCGGCGTCCGGGAACTTCTCCAGCGGGACCACGACGCCCCCGCCGACGAGCAGCAGCAGGAAGACCAGGTTCGCGGCGGCCAGCGTCGCCTCCGCCTTGAGCGTGCCCGCCATCAGCAGCCCGAGGCCGGAGAAGGCGGCCGTGCCGAGGACCAGCAGGAGCAGCACGGCGAACGGGTTGCCCTGCGGCGACCAGCCCAGCGCGAGGGCGATCACCGTCACCAGGACCACCTGAAACACCTCGACGACCAGCACGGACGCGGTCTTCGCGGTCATCAGGCCCCACCGGGGCAGCGGGGAGGACGCCAGCCGCTTGAGCACGCCGTACCGGCGTTCGAAGCCGGTGGCGATGGCCTGGCCGGTGAAGGCCGTCGACATCACGGCGAGCGCGAGGACGCCGGGGGCGAGGAAGTCGACGGCCGCGCCCTCGCCGGTGTCGACCACGTCGACGGTGCTGAAGAGCACCAGCAGCAGCGTCGGGATGATCACCGTCAGCAGCAGCTGCTCGCCGTTGCGCAGCAGCATCCGCGTCTCCAGCGCCGCCTGCGTCGCGATCATGCGGGGGAGCGGGGCCGCGCCGGGCCTCGGGACGTACGTACCGGTGCCGGTCATGAGCGCAGCTCCTTACCCGTGAGTTCCAGGCTGTGACCTCCCGGGGGGCGCCCCCCGGGCCCCCGGCCGGCCCATGCGCCGAGCCCGGTCATGAGCGCAGCTCCTTACCCGTGAGTTCCAAGAACACGTCTTCGAGGGTGTGCCGTTCCACCGAGATGCGGTCCGGCATCACCCCGTGCTGGGCGCACCAGGAGGTGACCGTCGCCAGCAGCTGGGGGTCGACCTTGCCGACCACCCGGTAGGTGCCCGGCGTGAGCTCGGCGGCCGCGCAGTCCGCGGGCAGCGCCTTGAGCAGAGAAGCGACGTCGAGGCCGGGGCGGCCGGTGAAGCGCAGGGTGTTCTCGGCGCCGCCGCGGCACAGCTCCTCGGGGGAGCCCTGGGCGGCGACCCGGCCGGCGTCGATGATCGCGACGTCGTCGGCGAGCTGCTCGGCCTCGTCCATGTAGTGGGTCGTCAGGATGACCGAGACGCCGTCCGCGCGCAGGTCCCGGACGAGGTCCCAGGTGGCCCGGCGGGCCTGCGGGTCCAGGCCCGCGGTCGGCTCGTCCAGGAAGACCAGCTCCGGGCGGCCGACGACGGCCATGGCCAGCGCCAGCCGCTGCTGCTGGCCGCCGGACAGGCGGCGGTAGGGGGTACGGCCGCAGGAGCCGAGGCCGAGGCGTTCGATCAGGGCGTCCACGTCCAGCGGGTGCGCGTGCAGCCGGGCCACGTGGCGGAGCATCTCGTCCGCGCGGGCACCGGAGTAGACGCCGCCGGACTGGAGCATCACGCCGATCCGCGGCCGCAGCTCATGGGAGTCGCGCACCGGGTCGAGGCCCAGGACGCGCACCGTGCCGGAGTCCGGCCTCCGGTACCCCTCGCAGGTCTCGACCGTGGTCGTCTTGCCGGCCCCGTTGGGGCCGAGGACGGCGGTGACGCCCGCCCGGGCCGTGAGGTCCAGGCCGTCCACCGCGGTCTTGTCGCCGTACCGCTTCACCAGGGCCTGCACCTGGACGACGGGCTCACTTCGCATGGGTCCAGAGTCTAGGTTCGCGCCGGGTCCGTCCGGCGGGCGGGTGCGGGAACTCCTCTGCACGGTGCGGTGCGCCGCGGACGCACGGCTGATCGATCAAAGATCGTTTCCGCAGGTCAGATGAGCCTTACCTAAGTGATGCAGGGCACCCCTCGCCGCCCCGGACGCCGCTTGCCTGCCTCCGAGGAATTACGCAACAATGGCGTTGTGAAAAACGTCGGCGAGGCTCGGGAGACCCCCACGGGGGCCGCTCAGGAGGAGTTCGCGACCGGTGAGCGCTCGACGCGCAACCGGGTCGCGCGGTCCATCCTGGACCACGGCCCGTCGACCGTCGCCGAACTCGCCGGGCGGCTCGGGCTCACCCAGGCGGCCGTCCGCCGGCACCTGGACGCCCTGGTCGCCGACGACGTGGTCGAGGCGCGCGAGCAGCGGGTCTACGGAGCGCGCACGCGCGGCCGGCCCGCCAAGGTCTTCGCCCTCACCGACTGCGGCCGCGACGCCTTCGACCAGTCGTACGACAAGCTCGCCGTCGACGCGCTGCGCTGGATCGCCGAGCGGGAGGGCGGCAGCGAGGCGGTCGCCGCCTTCGCCCGCGCCCGGATCGCCGCCCAGGCCGGCGCGTACCGCAGGGCGGTCGAGTCGGCCGGCCCCGAGCAGCGGACGGAAGCACTGGCCAAGGCCCTCAGCGTGGACGGGTACGCTGCTACGGCGCGCAGCGCGCCCACCGGCGAGCAGCTGTGCCAGCACCACTGCCCGGTCGCCCACGTCGCCGAGCAGTTCCCCCAGCTGTGCGAGGCCGAGACGGAGATCTTCGCCGAGCTGCTCGGCACCCATGTCCAGCGGCTGGCCACGATCGCGCACGGCGACGGTGTCTGCACGACGTTCGTTCCCAAGACTTCCAAGACCCACCACACTGCAAGCACGGCCGGGAGGAACCCCGCATGACTCTCCCCACGGAGACTGCCCACCCCGAACTCGAGGGCCTGGGCAAGTACGAATACGGCTGGGCCGACTCCGACGAGGCCGGCGCCGCAGCGAAGCGCGGCCTGAACGAGGACGTCGTCCGGGACATCTCCTCGAAGAAGTCCGAGCCGGAGTGGATGACCAAGCTCCGCCTCAAGGGCCTGAAGCTCTTCGAGAAGAAGCCCATGCCGAACTGGGGCTCGGACCTGTCGGGCATCGACTTCGACAACATCAAGTACTTCGTGCGCTCCACGGAGAAGCAGGCGGAGTCCTGGGAGGACCTGCCCGAGGACATCAAGAACACCTACGACAAGCTGGGCATCCCGGAGGCCGAGAAGCAGCGCCTGGTCGCCGGTGTCGCCGCCCAGTACGAGTCGGAGGTCGTCTACCACCAGATCCGCGAGGACCTGGAGGAGCAGGGCGTCATCTTCCTGGACACCGACACCGCGCTCAAGGAGCACCCGGAGCTCTTCAAGGAGTACTTCGGGACCGTCATCCCCGCCGGTGACAACAAGTTCGCGGCCCTGAACACCGCCGTGTGGTCGGGCGGCTCCTTCATCTACGTGCCGAAGGGCGTGCACGTGGAGATCCCGCTCCAGGCCTACTTCCGGATCAACACCGAGAACATGGGCCAGTTCGAGCGGACCCTGATCATCGTCGACGAGGGTGCCTACGTGCACTACGTCGAGGGCTGCACCGCCCCGATCTACAAGTCGGACTCGCTGCACTCCGCGGTCGTCGAGATCATCGTCAAGAAGAACGCCCGCTGCCGCTACACGACCATCCAGAACTGGTCGAACAACGTCTACAACCTGGTCACCAAGCGCGCCGTCGCCTACGAGGGCGCGACCATGGAGTGGGTCGACGGCAACATCGGCTCCAAGGTGACGATGAAGTACCCGGCCGTCTACCTGATGGGCGAGCACGCCAAGGGCGAGACCCTGTCCATCGCGTTCGCGGGCGAGGGCCAGCACCAGGACGCCGGCGCCAAGATGGTCCACATGGCGCCGAACACCTCGTCCAACATCGTCTCGAAGTCCGTGGCGCGCGGCGGCGGCCGCACCTCCTACCGCGGTCTGATCGAGATCGGCGAGGGCGCCCCGGGCGCGAAGTCCAACGTGCTCTGCGACGCGCTGCTCGTGGACACCATCTCCCGGTCGGACACCTACCCGTACGTCGACGTCCGCGAGGACGACGTGTCCATGGGCCACGAGGCGACCGTCTCGAAGGTCTCCGAGGACCAGCTCTTCTACCTGATGAGCCGCGGTCTGAGCGAGGACGAGGCGATGGCGATGATCGTGCGCGGCTTCGTCGAGCCGATCGCCAAGGAACTGCCCATGGAGTACGCCCTCGAACTCAACCGGCTGATCGAGCTGCAGATGGAAGGCGCGGTCGGCTGACCGCCCGCCCGAGAAGCAGCAGCAGATTTTTCTGACGTAGGAAGAGAGCAGACCGACAGCCATGGCTGAGGCTCAGAACATCCCGGTGGGTTCCACCACCGCCGGCTCGATCGCGGTTGCCGCCGAGTCGACCGTCGTCTCGCGCATGAGCGCGCCCCCGTCCTTCGACGTGACGGACTTCCCGGTCCCGCACGGCCGTGAGGAGGAGTGGCGGTTCACCCCGCTGGAGCGGCTGCGCGGGCTGCACGACGGCACCGCCGTCGCCACCGGCGACGGTGTGCGCGTCGAGGTCGAGGCCCCCGCGGGCGTCGTGGTCGAGACCGTCGCCCGCGACGACGCGCGGCTCGGCAGGGCCGGCACCCCGGTGGACCGGATCGCCGCCCAGGCGTACTCCGCCTTCGAGAAGGCCTCGGTCGTGACCGTCCCCGAGGAGACCGTCCTCACCGAGCCGATCCGCATCGCCGTGCACGGCCAGGGCGGGGTCGCCTACGGCCACCACGTGATCGAGCTGGGCGCCTTCGCCGAGGCCGTCGTCGTCATCGACCACACCGGTGACGCCGTGCTCGCCGCCAACGTCGACTACGTCCTGGGCGACGGAGCCAAGCTGACCGTCGTCTCCGTGCAGGACTGGGACGACAAGGCCGTGCACGTGGCCCAGCACAACGCCCTCGTCGGCCGGGACGCCTCCTTCAAGTCCGCGGTCGTCACCTTCGGCGGCGACGTCGTGCGACTGCACCCGCGCGTCGAGTACGCCGGGCCCGGCGGCGAGGCCGAGCTGTTCGGCCTGTACTTCACCGACGCCGGCCAGCACCAGGAGCACCGCCTGCTGGTCACCCACAACGTGCCGCACTGCAAGTCCAACGTCGTCTACAAGGGCGCCCTCCAGGGCGACGCGGCGCACGCGGTGTGGATCGGCGACGTGCTGATCCAGGCCGCCGCCGAGGGCACCGACACCTACGAGATGAACCGCAACCTCGTCCTCACCGACGGCGCGCGGGTCGACTCGGTGCCGAACCTGGAGATCGAGACCGGCGAGATCGTCGGCGCCGGCCACGCGTCCGCCACCGGCCGCTTCGACGACGAGCAGCTGTTCTACCTGATGGCCCGCGGCATCCCGGAGCACGAGGCGCGCCGCCTGGTGGTCCGCGGCTTCTTCGCCGGGCTGGTCCAGCAGATCGGTGTCCCGGACATCGAGGAGCGCCTGATCGCCAAGATCGAGCAGGAGCTGGAGGCGTCGGTCGCATGACGTTCGTACGCGCCTGTGGGCTGAGCGAGCTGGAGGAGGACACCCCCAAGCGGGTGGAACTCGACGGCACGCCGGTCTCGGTCGTCCGTACCGAGGGGGAGGTGTTCGCCATCCACGACATCTGCTCCCACGCGAACGTCTCGCTCTCCGAGGGCGAGGTGGAGGACTGCCAGATCGAGTGCTGGCTGCACGGCTCCTCGTTCGACCTGCGCACCGGCGAGCCGTCCGGCCTCCCCGCGACGCGCCCCGTCCCCGTATACCCCGTAAAGATCGAAGGGGACGACGTGCTCGTCTCCCTCACCCAGGAGTCCTGAGGCACCCATGGCAACGCTTGAAATCCGAGACCTGCACGTCACCGTCGAGGCCGACAACGCCACGAAGGAGATCCTCAAGGGCGTCGACCTCACCGTGAAGCAGGGCGAGACGCACGCCATCATGGGCCCCAACGGCTCGGGCAAGTCGACCCTCGCCTACTCCCTCGCGGGTCACCCGAAGTACACGGTCACCGGCGGCACCGTCACCCTCGACGGCGAGGACGTCCTGGAGATGTCCGTCGACGAGCGCGCCCGCGCCGGCCTGTTCCTCGCGATGCAGTACCCGGTCGAGGTCCCCGGCGTCTCGGTCTCCAACTTCCTGCGCACCTCCGCCACCGCCGTCCGCGGCGAGGCACCCAAGCTGCGCACCTGGGTGAAGGAGGTCAAGGAGGCCATGGAGCGACTCAACATGGACCCGTCCTTCGCCGAGCGCAACGTCAACGAGGGCTTCTCCGGCGGTGAGAAGAAGCGCCACGAGATCCTCCAGCTGGAGCTGCTCAAGCCGAAGGTCGCGATCCTGGACGAGACCGACTCCGGCCTGGACGTCGACGCGCTGCGCGTCGTCTCCGAGGGCGTCAACCGCGTCCGCGGGACCGGCGAGGTCGGCACCCTGCTGATCACCCACTACACGCGCATCCTGCGCTACATCAAGCCCGACTTCGTCCACGTGTTCTCCGCCGGCCGCATCGTCGAGTCCGGTGGCGCCGAGCTCGCCGACAAGCTGGAGAACGAGGGCTACGAGGCATACACGAAGGGCGGCGTATCCGCGTGACACAGTTGCCGGGCCTCCTCGACACCGAGGCGATCCGCAAGGACTTCCCCATCCTGGACCGACAGATCCACGACGGCCGGAAGCTCGTGTACCTGGACAACGCGGCCACCTCGCAGAAGCCGCGCCAGGTGCTGGACGCCCTGAGTGAGTACTACGAGCGCTACAACGCCAACGTCCACCGCGGTGTGCATGTGCTCGCCGAGGAGGCCACGGCGCTGTACGAGGGCGCGCGCGACAAGGTCGCGGAGTTCGTCAACGCGCCCAGCCGCGACGAGGTGATCTTCACCAAGAACGCCTCCGAGTCGCTCAACCTCGTGGCGAACATGCTCGGCTGGGCCGACGAGCCCTACCGGGTGGACGCCGACACCGAGATCGTCATCACGGAGATGGAGCACCACTCCAACATCGTGCCCTGGCAGCTGCTGGCGCAGCGCACGGGCGCGAAGCTGAAGTGGTTCGGCCTCACGGACGACGGCCGGCTCGACCTGTCCACCATCGACGAGGTCATCACGGAAAAGACGAAGATCGTCTCCTTCGTGCTGGTCTCCAACATCCTGGGCACCCACAACCCCGTCGAGGCGATCGTGCGCCGCGCGCAGGAGGTCGGCGCGCTGGTCTGCGTCGACGCCTCGCAGGCCGCGCCGCACATGCCGCTGGACGTGCAGGCCCTCCAGGCCGACTTCGTGGCCTTCACCGGCCACAAGATGTGCGGCCCGACCGGCATCGGCGTGCTGTGGGGCCGCCAGGAGCTGCTGGAGGACCTGCCCCCGTTCCTCGGCGGCGGCGAGATGATCGAGACGGTGTCGATGCACTCCTCGACGTACGCCCCGGCGCCGCACAAGTTCGAGGCGGGCACCCCGCCGATCGCGCAGGCGGTCGGCCTGGGCGCGGCGATCGACTACCTCAACTCGATCGGCATGGACCGGATCCACGCCCACGAGCACGCCCTCACCGAGTACGCGGTCAAGCGGCTCGCGGAGGTTCCCGACCTGCGCATCATCGGCCCGACCACGGCCGAGGAGCGCGGCGCCGCGATCTCCTTCACCCTCGGTGACATCCACCCGCACGACGTGGGCCAGGTCCTGGACGAGCAGGGCATCGCGGTCCGCGTGGGCCACCACTGCGCCCGCCCGGTCTGCCTGCGGTACGGAATTCCTGCGACCACGCGAGCGTCGTTCTATCTGTACTCCACGCCGGCGGAGATCGACGCTCTGGTCGACGGCCTGGAGCACGTACGGAACTTCTTCGGCTGAAGGGCGTGCTGAAACGGTGAAACTGGATTCCATGTACCAGGAGGTCATCCTGGACCACTACAAGAACCCTCACGGGCGTGGTCTGCGGGATGGCGACGCCGAGGTGCACCATGTGAACCCGACCTGCGGCGACGAGATCACCCTGCGGGTGAAGTACGACGGCACGACCATCAGCGACGTCTCCTACGAGGGCCAGGGCTGCTCGATCAGCCAGGCCTCGGCCTCCGTGCTGAACGACCTCCTCGTCGGCAAGGAACTGGCCGACGCGCAGCGCATCCAGGAGACCTTCCTGGAGCTGATGCAGTCCAAGGGGAAGGTCGAACCGGACGACGCGATGGAGGACGTCCTGGAGGACGCGGTCGCGTTCGCGGGTGTCTCCAAGTACCCCGCCCGGGTCAAGTGCGCCCTCCTGAGCTGGATGGCGTGGAAGGACGCGACGGCCCAGGCGCTGGGTGCCGACGCCGACGCCGAAAGGAAGACGGCATGAGCGAGACCGTGGAGATGAAACCGGCCTCGGAGGAGGAGCTCCGCGAGGCCCTGATGGACGTCGTCGACCCCGAACTGGGCATCGACGTCGTCAACCTCGGCCTGATCTACGGCATCCACATCGACGACGCCAACATCGCGACCGTCGACATGACCCTGACGTCGGCGGCCTGCCCGCTCACCGACGTGATCGAGGACCAGGCCAAGTCCGCCACGGACGGCCTGGTCAACGAGTTGCGCATCAACTGGGTCTGGATGCCGCCGTGGGGTCCGGACAAGATCACGGACGACGGGCGGGACCAGCTGCGAGCGCTCGGTTTCAACGTCTGACCGCTCGTCCGGACACGGCAGTGGCCTCCGGCACCCCGCCGGGGGCCACTGCCGTGTCCGGACGCCGGCCGCACCGCGGAAGCCACCTGTGCCGTCCGGTCCGGCGCCGGCACCGCGGCGATCGCGGTGACCGGCATGCTCCCCCTCGGCGACGGCATGACCGTCGCCAAGGCCGCCGGGATCGCGCTGATCGTCGCCGGCCCGTGGTGCTCGACGTGGGCGGCGCCCGCTGATGGCCACGATGGACGGCATCCGCCCGCACGTGCTGCTGACGGGCCGGGCGTACGACGGGGCGTGGCTGCGGGAGGTGCCGGGGCGGGTGCCGCGCCCTGGCGCGCCGCCCGGCACCTGAGACGTTCGCGCGCTGGTTCGCATCGGCGGCCCCCCGCCGGTTAGGTTGCCCTCATGACCGACACGACTGCTCCTCTTACCACCGGCGCCGTGGCCGCCGGCCTTGCCACGATCGCCGCTGACGGCACTGTTCTCGACACCTGGTTCCCGGCGCCCGAGCTGGCCGCCGAGCCCGGACCGGCCGGTACCGAGCGCCTCGACGAGGCGCGCACCGCCGAGCTGCTCGGTGAGCACGGCGTCGCCGCCGTCGGCAAGGACGAGGTGCGCGGCGTGGAGGTCGTGGCGGTCCGCACGGTCATCTCCTCCGTCGAGGACAAGCCGCTCGACACCCACGACGCCTACCTGCGCCTGCACCTGCTCTCGCACCGCCTGGTCCAGCCGAACGAGGCGAACCTCGACGGCGTCTTCGGCCTGCTCGCCAACGTCGCCTGGACCTCCCTCGGCCCGGTCGCCGTCGACACCCTGGAGACCGTGCGCCTCGCCGCCCGCGCCCGCGGCCTGCACCTGAGCGTCTTCGGGGTCGACAAGTTCCCGCGGATGACCGACTACGTCGCCCCCGCCGGGGTGCGCATCGCCGACGCCGACCGGGTCCGCCTCGGCGCCCACCTCGCCGCCGGGACCACGGTCATGCACGAGGGCTTCGTCAACTTCAACGCCGGCACCCTCGGCAGCTCGATGGTCGAGGGCCGCATCTCGCAGGGCGTCGTCGTCGGCGACGGCTCCGACATCGGCGGCGGTGCCTCCACCATGGGCACCCTGTCCGGGGGCGGCAAGGAGCGGGTCGCCATCGGTGAGCGCTCGCTGGTCGGCGCGGAGGCCGGTATCGGCATCGCGCTCGGTGACGACTGCGTGGTCGAGGCGGGCCTCTACCTCACCGCCGGCACCCGCGTCACCATGCCCGACGGCCAGATCGTCAAGGCCCGTGAGCTGTCCGGCGCCTCCAACATCCTCTTCCGCCGCAACTCCGTCACCGGCACCGTCGAGGCCCGCCCGAACAACGCGGACTGGGGCGGCCTGAACGACGTACTGCACAGCCACAACTGACGTCCGCCGTCGCTCACGACGATCACTTGAACGGATTACCCTCCGTGTCCTCGGGCGGCCCCCGGCAGATGAATGCGGTGGACACCCCGTGTCCGGTCGGATGCCGCAGCGGTGAGACGAGGACTGAGCAATGACGAACGAGCGGGCGAGGAGCGTGGCGCGTCGACTGGCCGGTGCGACCGCCGTGGCGACGGTGTGCTGGCTGCCGGCGGGCGTCGCGCACGCCGACGAGACCAACACGGCCTCGCACAACGGCCCGCGGATCGGCCTGGTCAACGTCGGCCAGGTCGACGACCCGCTGGAGGACGTGCTGGAACACTTCCGGCTGGTCGGCGACGAGCGGACGACGGAGAACGGCGCGAGCTGATCCGGCGCGCCGCGAGCACCGGGGCCCGGGGCCCCACCGCGCACGGACCGTGGAGCCACGGCGGGCGGTGGTGCCCCGGGCCCGCGTCGTCGCGGGCGCCGGCTCCTCCTGCCGCGGCCTTCGCGCGGGCCGCCGGTCCTCACCCGGGGACCGGGTCGCAGGCCGCCGCCTCCTCGTACGCCGCCAGCAGCCGGGCCGCCGCCGCGCGGCCCGCGGGGCGCAGGGGCGGGCGGACCGGGCCCGACGGCAGGCCCCGCGCGGCCAGCAGCGCCTTCGCGGTGACCGTGCCGGGCAGACCGGCGCACATCATCGCCTCGATGAGCGGCACGGCCCGGTGCTGGCGGCGGGCCGCGCCGGCGGTGTCGCCCGCGTCGAAGGCGTCGAGCACGGAACGGACGTGACGGGGGAGCACGTTCGCCACCGTGCTGATACAGCCCGCCGCGCCCACCGCGTACAGGGCGAGGTTGTGCTCGTCGCAGCCCGCGTAGTACGCCAGGTCCGTGCGGGCCAGCACCTTCTGGGCGGCGAGGAAGTCGTGGGAGCAGTCCTTGACGGCCACGACGCGGGGATGGCCGGCGAGCCGGAGCAGGGTCTCCGGTTCGATGCGGGTGCCGGTGCGGGCCGGGATGTCGTACAGCACGAGCGGCAGGCCGGAGGCGTCGGCCACCTGTCGGAAGTGCGCTTCCACGGCGTCCTGCGGGGGCCGGCTGTAGGCGGGGGTGACGACCAGGGCGCCGTCCGCGCCCGCCCGCCCGGCCTGCCGGGCGAGCTCGACCGTGTGGCGGGTGTCGGCGGTGCCGACGCCGGTGACCACCGCCGCGCGCTCCCCGACCGCCTCGCGGACCGCCCGGACCAGCGCCGCCTTCTCGGCGTCGGAGGTGGTCGGCGACTCGCCCGTCGTGCCGTTGAGCACCAGCCCGTCGCAGCCGTGCGAGACGAGCCGGTCGGCGAGCCGCTGCGCGCCGTCCAGGTCGAGCGCGCCCGCCTCGGTGAAGGGGGTGATCATCGCGCAGAGAGTGCGGCCGAAGGGCGGAACGGGGGAGGGCGTGGTCGTCATGGCAGTAGTGTCGGCCCGTCGATCATACAGATCTACTTAAATCTCCTACGACGTATCCGTAAGCAGTTCTGCACATACTGCGGCGGAGCGGGCGGGCGGCGCCGGACGCCGCCCGGCGCACGCGGACAGGGATAGCCGAGGCGGGCGCGGGTACCCGGGTGTTCCGAACCGAGAGGAGGCGGAATACCGTGACCGGGATCCCGGACGCCAAGCCCGTCCGCGAGGACCACCACTCGGTGGGCGAACTCGTCGGCCGGGCGAGCGAACAACTCTCCCAGCTCGTACGGCAGGAAGTGGCTCTGGCCAAGGAGGAACTGGCCGAGAAGGGCCGGCGCGCGGGTCGAGGCGGCGGACTCCTCGGCGCGGCGGGCGCCGTCGCCTACGCCGGGCTGCTCGCCCTCGCCGCCACGGCCACCGCCGCACTCTCGCTGACGCTGCCCGTCTGGGCCGCGGCGCTGATCGTCACCGGCGTGCTCTTCGTGATCGCCGGGATTCTGGCCGCGACCGGCCGCGCCCAGCTGCGCCGCGCAGCACCCCCCACGCCCGAGGCGACCCTCGGCAGCGTCAGGGCCGATGTCGAGGAGATCAGGGAAAGGGCACATCGATGACAGACGGGACGACGCAGGGGACCGGCGCCAAGGGGCCGGACGAGCTGCGCCGACAGATAGAGCAGACCCGGAGCCGGCTCGGCGACACGGTGGAGGAACTGGCCGCCAAGGCGGACGTCAAGGGCCGGGCCCGGGCACGCGCCGCCGACCTGAAGGACAGGGCCGGCGCCATGACCGTCCAGCTGCGCAGCTCCGCCGTCCAGGCCGGGCACGTCGTGCAGGGCAAGGCGGCGAAGGCGGGCCACGTCGTGCAGGGCAAGGCGGCCGAGGCGACGCACGCGGTGCAGGGCACGGCCGCGAAGGCTTCCCACGCGGTGCAGGGCAAGGCCGCCCAGGCCGGCGAGATCGTCGAGCGCGACGGCGTGCCGCAGCCGGTGCGCACGGTCGTCCAGGCCGGGCTGCGCAACCCGCGGCCGCTGGTGGTCGCCGGGGCGGCGGCCGGCGCGGTGCTGGTCGCGGCGATGCTGCTGCGCGGGCGGCACGGCGGGCGGTAGACGGCCGACGTCCCACGTCCCTACGAGCCGGAAGGCCGGCCGGTGGACACCGGCCGGCCTTCCGCGTGCTCCCGTCCGGTTACGGACGGAACCGCAGCACCTGCGGGTCGTGGTCGCTGATCTGGTCGTGGAACTCCGCGTTGATGTGCACGCTGTCGTACTCGAAGTCGCAGTCGCGCCGGATCGACGGGCTGATCAGGATCTGGTCCAGGGTCTGGCTGTTGCCCTGGTAGACGTACGAGTAACGCTCGCTGCGGGGCAGCGACTTGATCGCCGACCACAGCGCGCCGTCGGCTTCGAGGATCTTCACCGTGTCGGAGAACTCGAAGTCGTTGATGTCGCCGAGCGTGACGACGTCCGCGTTCTTCTGGGTGTCGAGGATCTGCTTCACGAACGCGTTGACCGCCGTCGCCTGGAGGTGGCGCTGGGTCTCCGAGCTGCGGGCCGGCGGCTGGTACTGCGAGGTGAGACCCTGGTCGCCGCCCTTGGAGGTGAAGTGGTTGGCGATCACGAAGACCGTCCTGCCGCGGAAGACGAACTCGCCGGCCAGCGGCTTGCGGCTGTTCGCCCACGCCGTGCTCGCCGGGTCGATCCGGCCGGGGGAGACCGTCAGCGCCGCCCTGCCGCGCTCCTTGGTCACGCCCACCGCGGTCGTCGCGTCGCCGCCCGCGCGGTCGGTGAAGGACACCCGCTCCGGGTTGAACAGGAACGCCTGGCGGATGTTGCCGCCCGGCTCGCCGCCGTCGGCGTTGTTCACCGGGTCGACCGCCCGCCACTCGTACGCCGGGCCGCCCACGGCGACGATCGCGTCGATCAGCTTGGTCAGCGTCCGGTCGGCGGCGACCGTGCCGTCGTTCTGCGCGCCGTTGTTGTCCTGGATCTCCTCCAGGGACACGATGTCCGGCGACTGGAGGTTGCGCACGATCGCGGCGGCGTGCTCCTCGAACGTGGCGTCGGACGGGTCGAGGTTCTCGACGTTGTACGTCGCCACCGCCAGCTCGCCGCGCCCCTGCCTGCGGGTCGTCTCGCGCTCCAGGCCGCCCTGCGCCAGGGCGCCGAGCTCGCTCGCGACCAGCGTGTAGCCGCCGAACTGGTTGTAGTCCAGCGGGCCGGTGGTGGTGCCGGCGAGCGTGTCGCCGACGTGCGCGTCCGGGAAGTCGGCGACCGCGCCGAGGGACTGGATCTGCAGCCGGCCGGTGTTCTGCGCGGCGTAGGAGCCGTAGACCGCGCCGCCATGGACGCTGGTGTTCTCGTGCGGCTTCACCGTCACCCACAGCTCGGTGTACGGGTCGGTGGCGCCGACCACGCGGGCGTCGGCGACCTGGACGTTCATGCCCTCCAGGGACTCGTAGTAGTCCAGGGCGTACGTGCGCGGCTGGAGCGTCAGGCCGTTGACGGAGCCGTTGGCCGCGGGGTCCCCGGCCGGGGTGTAGGCGTCCGGCACGGACCGCGCGTCGATGACGGTGGCGGCGGGCACCGGGTTGCCGCTGGACACCACGGTGACCGTGGGCCGGGTGATCTCGGTGAGCGCCTGGTTGCCGGAGGAGGTGCCGCCCGGGACGTACTCGGTGACCGTGCCGGAGACGGTGACCGCGTCGCCCACGGCGACCCTCGGGGTGGAGCTGGTGAAGACGAAGACGCCCTCGCTGGTGGCCGGGTCGGCGTCGGCGGCCGGGTCCTGGATCCAGAAGCCGCGCGACGAACCGTAGGCGCGCACGCCGGTGACGATTCCGGTCACGTCGGTGACCTGCCGGCCGGCGTACGGGGACATCCGCGTACTGCCCTGGATGTCATGGATGCGCACCGTTTCCGCGTGCGCGGGCGAGGCGATGACGACGGTGGACGCCGTGGAACAGACGGCGGCGACGGTGAGCGCGGCGAGGCGCGCGGAAGACTTGCTCGGCAACGGGATCCCTCCGGGGACGTACGTGAGCGCCGGGACGAGGGTGGAACAGCGATCAGTGACGACGCGCGTAGAAACCATGAACGAGTGAACACCTGTCCCCCCGGCTTCTACGCGCGTCAATTTCCTGTGTCCTCAGGGCACTTGTCAAGGTTTCGGCCATGTACGGCACCCGTCGGAGAGATGAACCGGGCGGCATGGGGTGAAACCCGTCTAGGCTGAGCGGCTGTGTCGTACGACGACTTCCGGGGTCGTACGGCGTGCAGACGGTACGGCCCTCAAGGCGCCCTAGGAGATCCTCCCGATGTCAGACAGCTCCCCCCTGCCGCCGGTGCGGCTGACCTCCGAAGCGGAGCTGGCGCGCGACGCGCTGTCCACGCCGTTGCTGTCCCGGGCCGCCCGGCTCGCCCGCTGGGCCGGACCCGGCACCCGCGTGGACGCCGGGGGCCTGCTGGCCGACGAGCAGGTGCCCGCGGCGGCCGAGGCGCTCGGGCTGCGCGGGGACGACGCGGCGGCGCTGGTGAGCGAGGCCTGGCGGGTGGCCGTGGACACCGGGCTGGTCGAGGTCGTCGACCAGGCGGCCGGCACGGTCGCGGCGGGTGAGGAGCTGGCGCACCTCACCGGCTCCCCGCAGGACGTGCTCGGCGTCTGGCTGGGCGTGCTGGAGACGGTGCTCGCCGACGCGAGCGTGCCCGAGCCGGACGACCTGGCCGGCGCGGTGGACGGCGACGGCCGGATCGACCACGCGGCACTGGGCCGGGACCTTGCGGCGGAGTCCGCGTTCCTCGACGGTGTGCTCGGCAACCTCTACCTGCTCACCATCAGCGAGGAGGGCCCCGGCCGGGCGCCGGTGCCGCTGCCCGCGCTGGCCGCGTCGGTGCTCGTGCCGAGCGACATGGCCGAGCCCACCAACGACGTGCTGGAGCAGGTGTCCGACGCGATGGTGCGGCTGGACGAGCAGTTCCGGGTGCTGGAGCCGACGGGGCTGGTGGAGTACCGGCCGGTCGACGAGGCGCTGCTGACGGAGGCCCAGGAGGACGCGGAGGACGCGGAGGGCGTGGAGGGCGCGGGGGAACCCGCGGCCGCCGACGACACCGACGTCTCCCGGTACGGCATGGTCCGGCTCACCCCGCTCGGCCTGTACGGGCTGCGGGCGCGGCTGCTGGAGGCCGGCTTCGCGGCGCCCGCCGTGGGCGAGCTGGCCGACAAGGGCGCCGACGCGCTGCTCGACGGGACGGCCGGCTTCGGTCCCCGGGCCGCGCAGGCCGAGACCGAGCAGTGGCTGGCCCGCCGGGAACCCCTCGCCGCCGCCCGGGAGCTGCTCGCCGCCGCCCGGGGCGCCGACCCCGGTGCCCCGCTGCGCCGGCTCCGCTGCCAGCAGGCCCTGTCCCTGGTCGGCGCCGACGCCGAACCCGCCCTGCGGGAGGTCCTCGGCGACCCGGAGCTGGGCGGGCTCGCCCGGGTCTGGCTGACCGAGCACGGCCGCCCGGACGTGCCCGTCCCGTCCGAGGCGATGGTCTTCTGGCTCACCGTGGACACCCTGGCCGCGCAGCTGGCCGCCGAGGGCAACTCCGAGGAGCTGAGCGCCCTGGTGGAGGGGCTCGCCGAGCAGCACAGCGGCTTCTTCGCGGCGGCCTGGCGGGTCGACCACCCGGCCACCGCGGACGTGCTGGAGGCGATGGGGCGGATCCACCCGGACAAGAGGATCGCCAAGGAGGCCCGGAAGGCGGCCTTCAAGGCCCGGTCCCAGCAGGGAGGCTGACGCGCCGTCCGGGGCCGGGGGCGGCAGCGCCGGGAGGGGCGTACGGATTCATGGAAGCGGGCCCTGCGGTGTCGCCCGGTGTTCAAGCGGCGTTCACGGCCGGGCGACACCGTTGCGCCGACCGAGGTCCGCCGCCCTCCACGGTATCCCCCGTCACAGGAGACAGCATGTCGCTCACCCGCAGGGACTTCGCCAGGACCACCGCGATCACCGGTGCCGGTGCCGTGGCACTGGCGGGCACCGTCGGCGCGCTCGCCAGCGCCCCCGGCGCCCTCGCGTCCGCCGAGACGGAGACCACGGGCGAGGAGTCCGCGGCCGGGCACGGCGGCGTCGGATACGGCCCGCTCCTGCCCGACCCGGACGGCATCCTCGCGCTGCCCGCCGGCTTCTCGTACAAGATCCTCACCTACGCCGGCCGGACCAGGCTGGAGACGGGCGAGTTCACCCCCGCCGACCACGACGGCACCGCGGCCTTCCCCGGCCCGCGCGGCACCACCCTGCTGGTCAACAACCACGAGATGGACGGTCCCCGCTCCGACTACGACCACCCGGTCCCGCTCACCGAGGGCCTGGTCTACGACCCCGCCGCCCCCGGCGGTTGCACGGTGGTCGAGGTGCGCCCCGACGGCCAGGTCGCCGAGTGGGTGGGCATCGCCGGCACCGCCAACAACTGCGCCGGCGGCTCCACCCCGTGGGGCACCTGGCTGACCTGCGAGGAGAACTCCGACCGGGCCGGCGAGAACGGCATGACCAAGGACCACGGCTACGTCTTCGAGGTCGACCCCCGCGACCGGCGCGCCAACCGCGACCCCAAGCCGCTCACGTTCTTCGGCCGGTACGACCACGAGGCCGTCGTCATCGACCCCAGGCGCGGCCACGCCTACCTCACCGAGGACGCCGACGAGCCCAACGGCCTGTTCTACCGCTGGACCCCGCCCCAGGGCTTCGCGTACGGCCCCGGGAGGTTCCGCGCCCTCGCCGACGACGCCGGAGTCCTCCAGGCGCCCAGGTGCTTCAACTCCGGCGGCCACTTCGTCGACGACCTCTCCCGCGCCACCAGGATCGGCACCGTCTACGGCGTCGACTGGGTCGACGTCCCGGACCGCGACGCCCGGTCCGTCCCGGTGCGCGAGCAGTTCGGGCCCGGCCAGGTCACCCGCGCCCGCAAGCTGGAGGGCATGTGGTGGGGCGACGGCGGCGCGTACATCGTCTCCTCGTACGCCCGTGAGGAGAGCCCCGTCCAGCACGACGGGCAGGTCTGGTTCTACGACCCCAAGCGCCGCACCCTCACCCTGAAGGTGCTGCTGGGCGTCAACCCGGACCCCGCCGCGGACGGCGCCTTCGACGGCCCGGACAACATCACGGTCTCTCCGTACGGCGGCCTGCTCATCGCCGAGGACGGCGACGGCGTGCAGCACCTGTTCGGCGCCACCGACAGCGGCCGCACCTACCCCATCGCCCGCAACGAACTGAACATCGGCACCGCTGAGGAGCCCGAGTTCAGCGAGTTCACCGGCGTCACCTTCTCGCCCGACGGCAGGACCCTCTACGCCAACATCCAGGAGCCGGGCGTCATGCTCGCCATCACCGGTCCCTGGAAGCGGCAGAAGCGCTGACCCGTTCACTCGCCGGTCCCGCGCTGCGTCTCCCGCGGTGAGAACACGACGTCACGCACCTCCCGGTGCGATGGCGGCGGCTGCTTCTCCTGCCAGAGGAATCCGATGCCGCCGCCGGCTCGATCCCGGGAGGCGCAGCTCGTGGTGGGTGCCCGCCCGGTGCGCAGGCGACGGTCACGTCTTCCGGACCGGACGGCTGCGGGTTCGCATCCCGTCGTCGGTCCAGCGGCGACCCGGTGCCGTTCCGCACGGGGGAGTCGGTGCTCAGGGTGCTGGAGACGTTCGGCGACCTGGGCGGCACCGACACCACCGGGGCGGTGCGCCGGCACTACCGCGAGCACGACCGGGTGCTGATCGTCACCGACGAGCAGTACGCCCACAGCCGCCACGGCGACCCGACCGGGCAGGTCCCGGCACAGGGCCGGTCTGCACCTGGAACCTCGCCGGGTACCGGGCGGGCCACGGGCCGTCCGGGACGGGCAACCGGCACACGTTCGGCGGGCTGTCGGACGCGGCGTTCCGGAGGGTGCCGCTGCCGGAGGCGGCGCGCGACGCCGGCCGGCCGTGGGCGGCAGCCGGCGGGGAGGGGTGACAGGCAGTGCCGGGCCGGTCCCCGGCGCCGTCCGGAGGAAGGCGTCGCCGGGTCGGGGCGACGTAACATGCGGGGAGAGTCTCCGGTAGGCGAGGAGTTGCTGGATGACGCAGGCCAGGCCCATGCGTGCGGATGCCCGGCGCAACTACGAGCGGTTGCTGAGGGCGGCGGTGGAGGCCTTCGCCGAGCACGGGGAGGGCGCGTCGCTCGACGACATCGCCAAGCGGGCGGGGGTCGGGTCGGGCACGCTGTACCGTCACTTCCCCACGCGCCGGGCCCTGCTGGAGGCCGCCTACCTCGACCGGATCGAGGCGCTGGCGCAGCGCGCCGACGCGATCGCCCGGGAGCTGCCGCCGGGTGAGGCGCTGGTGGAGTGGCTCAACGAGCTGGCCCTGGGCCTGACCCGGGTCCGCGGCCTGAAGTCACTGCTCGGGTCGGCCGTCACCGACGACGGCTCGGCCGTCGCCACCGCCTGCGGGAGCCGCCTGACGGGCGCCGCGGAGCGGCTGGTGCGGGCGGCGCAGGCGGAGGGGTCCCTGCGGGGCGACGTCGAGCCGATCGAGGTGCTGCGGCTGACGCACGGGGTGGCGACGGCGTCGGAACTTGCGAGCGGGGCAGGGACGGACGTCCGGCGTTACCTGTCACTGCTGACGGACGGCCTGCGCGCGGCCCCCTGAGGGAACGCGTGCCAATCTGCCGCGAGCCGGCGGAGAGCCCGTGGGGCGGGGCGGCGGGGGCTTCCCCGGCCGGGGCACCCGCCGCCGTCCTCGTGGCGCCGCCGGTGCCCGCGTGACCGTCGCGCGGGGCGGTCTGCCGGCCCTCACAGGGCCTGCGCCGCCGGCTTCACCATGTTGCGCACCGTGCGCGCCTTGACGAAGTCGCCCATGGCCGTCATCTCCCACTCGCCGGAGAACTGGCGGATCAGCTTGGCCATCAGCACGCCGGTCTGCGCCTCGGCGTTGGTGAGGTCGAAGCGGACGAGCTCCTCGCCGCTGGCGGCGTCCATCAGCCGGCAGTAGGCCTTGGCGACCTCGGTGAACTTCTGCCCGGAGAAGGAGTTGACCGTGAAGACCAGGCCGGTGACCTCCTGCGGCAGCCGGCCGAGGTCGACGGTGATCACCTCGTCGTCGCCGCCGCCCTCGCCGGTGAGGTTGTCGCCGGAGTGGCGGATGGCGCCGCCCACGATCTGGAGCTTGCCGAAGTAGCAGCTGTCGATGTGGTTGCGCTGCGGACCGTAGGCGATGACGGAGGCGTCCAGGTCGATGTCCCGGCCGCGGTAGGCCGGCTCCCAGCCGAGGCCCATCTTGACCTGGGAGAGCAGCGGGCGGCCGCCCTTGACCAGCGAGACGGTCTGGTTCTTCTGGAGGCTGACGCGGCCCTTGTCGAGGTTGATCTTCCCGGCGCCGGGGGCGGCGGCCGGGGCCGGCGGGGCGGCCGGGGGCGCGGCGGGTGCCGGGGGAGCGGTGAGGCGCGGGTCCGTGGCCGGGGCGGGCGGCGCCACCGGGGGCCGCGCGGGCGCCGGGGGCGGGGTGACCGGCTGGGCCGGGGCGGCCGGCTCCTCCACGCTCACACCGAAGTCCGTGGCGATGCCGGCCAGGCCGTCGGCGTAGCCCTGGCCGACCGCGCGGGCCTTCCAGGCGCCGTTGCGCAGGTAGATCTCGACGACCACCAGTGCCGTCTCGGTGCCGAGCTGCGGGGGCGTGAACGTGGCCAGGACGCCGTTGTCGTCGGCGTTGCGGAGGGTGGCCGTCGGTTCGATGCCCTGGAAGGTCTGGCCCGGGGCGTCCGGGCTGGCGGTGACGACGATCTTCTCGATGCCCGGGGGGAGGGCGGTGGTGTCGACCGTGATGGCGTCCGGGGCGGTGCCGCCGCCGGAGCGGTACGTCACGCCCGGGCCACTGGGCTGGTTGTAGAAGATGAAGTCGTCGTCGGAGCGCACCTTGCCGTCGGCGGTGAGCAGCAGGCCCGATACGTCGAGCCGCACCGGTGCGGCGACGTCCACCGTCACGCGGGCGGCGGACAGAGGGATGTTCGAGCCGGGGGTCATAGCTGTCATGCCCCGAGAACGACCGGGGCCGCTTTACCGTTCCCTTACCGTGCGGCCGATCGGGTCACCGGCGGCCCGGCCCGGACGGCCCGGGGGCGTCCCGCCCCCGGGCCGTCCGGGTTCCCTACGGCACCACCACGATCTTCCGGCCCACCCCCGACGCGAACTGCTCCAGCGCCTGCGGGTAGTCGCTCAGCGGCAGGCGGTCGCTGATGAAGACCTCGGGGTCCAGCACGCCGTTGGCGAACAGCTCCGCCGCCCGTTCGAAGCTGTGCAGCACCGCCATCGAGCCGGTGATGGTGATCTCCTGGTTGTAGATGCGGTACGGGTCGATGGTCACCCGCGTCGCGTAGTCCGCCACGCCGAACTGGAGGAACGTACCGGCCTTGGCCACCCGGTCCAGGCCGTCCTGGATGGCCGCCGCGTTCCCGGTCGCGTCCACCACCACGTCCCAGCCCTGCGGGCGGTCCAGCTCGTCGGCGTGCGCCGCGGCGGCCGACACGCCCAGCCGCCGGGCGGTCTCCAGCCGCGCCGGGTTGACGTCCACCACGTCCACGCTCGCCGCGCCCGTCCGCTTGGCCAGTTCCAGCATCATCAGGCCCATCGTGCCCGAGCCGTAGACCAGGACGTGGGCGCCCAGCCGGGAGCGCAGTACGTCGTAGCCGCGGACCGCGCAGGACAGCGGCTCGATCAGCGCGGCGTCCTGGGTGCGGACGTGCTCGGGCAGCTTCACGCAGTTCGCCACCGGCGCCACCGCGTACTCGGCGGCGCCGCCCGCCGTCGTCACGCCGATCGCGGCCCACCGTTCGCACAGGTTGTTGTGGCCGGTACGGCAGTAGCGGCACTCGTGGCAGTACAGCGACGGGTCGACCGCCACCCGGTCGCCGGGCGCCACCTCGGTGACCTGCGTGCCGACGGCGACCACCGCGCCGGCGAACTCGTGCCCGGGGACGATCGGCAGCTTCGGCGCGAACTCGCCCTGGAGGATGTGCAGGTCGGTGCCGCACAGGCCGCACGCGGCGACCTCCACGACCACCTCGCGCGGGCCCGGCGTCGGGTCCGGGACCTCGGCGACGACGGCCCTGCCCACGGACTCGATGACGGCGGCCTTCATTTCACGGCTCCCAACGACAGGCCCTGGACCAGCTTGTCCTGGGCGGCGAACCCCGCGGCGAGCACCGGCAGGGAGATGACGAGCGACGCGGCGCACACCTTGGCCAGGAACAGGCCCTGGCTGGTGATGAAGCCGGTCAGGAAGACGGGGGCGGTCTCGGCGACCACGCCCGTCAGGACCCGGGCGAACAGCAGCTCGTTCCAGCTGAAGATGAAGCAGATCAGCGCGGTGGCGGCGATGCCGGGCAGGGCCATCGGGGCGATCACCCGGGCCAGGACGGTGGGCAGGCGGGCGCCGTCCACGCGGGCCGCCTCGATCACCGCCACCGGGATCTCGGCCAGGAACGACTGCATCATCCACACCGCGATCGGCAGGTTCATGGAGGTGTAGAGGACGACCAGCAGCCAGATGTTGTCCAGCAGCCCGGCGTTCCTGGCGAACAGGTAGATCGGCAGCAGGCCCGCCACCACCGGCAGCATCTTCGTGGAGAGGAAGAAGAACAGCACGTCCGTCCACTTGCGCACCCGCCGGATCGACAGCGCGTACGCCGCCGGCAGCGCCAGCAGCAGGACCAGCAGCGTCGAGGTCACCGACGCCACCGTCGAGTTGATCAGGGACGGCCAGGGGCTGGCCCCGCCGCCGGCACCGAAGAACTCGCGGTAGCCGTCGAGGGTGAGCGCGGCCCCGAAGGACGGCGGGTTGGTCGCCGCGTCCTGCTCGGAGTGGAAGGACGTCAGCGCCATCCACGCGACGGGCAGGAAGAAGACGATGCCGGCCAGCCAGGCCAGCAGGCCCAGGCCGGCGCCCTTGCGGGGAACTCGGCGGACGCGTACGGCGGTACCGCTCATCCGCGGCTCACCTCCTCACGGAACAGGGACGACACCACGCGCAGGGCGAAGGTCGCGATGACGATGGAACCGATGACCACCAGGACGCCGGCGGCCGAGGCGAGGCCGTTCTCGTGGGCCTGGTAGAAGCTCTGGTAGACGGTGTAGGGCAGGTTGGCGGTGCCGAGGCCGCCGGACGTGAGGGTGAAGACCGCGTCGAAGTTCTGGACGATGTAGATCGAGCCGAGCAGGGCGCCGAGCTCCAGGTAGCGGCGCAGGTGCGGGAGCGTGAGGTGGCGGAAGATCTGCCAGCCGCTCGCGCCGTCCACCCGGGCGGCCTCGATCTGCTCCGGGTCACGGCTCTGCAGCCCGGCCAGGATGATCAGCATCATGAACGGGGTCCACTGCCAGACCAGGGACGCCTCGACCGCGAGCAGCGGGGTGGAGGAGATCCAGTCCGGCTGGGGCCCGCCCACATAGTGCAGCAACCCGTTGAGCAGGCCGTATTCAGGGTTGTAGAGCACATGCTTCCAGAGCAGTGCCGCCGCCACCGGGACGACCAGGAACGGCGCGATCAGCAGGGTGCGGACCACGCCGCGGCCCTTGAACCGGCGGTCCAGCAGCAGCGCCAGCAGCAGGCCGAGGAGCAGGCTGACCAGGACGACGGTCACGGTCAGCAGGACCGTCGTCCACACCGAGTCGCGCAGGTCGGCGTCGGTGAGGACCTGGCGGTAGTTGTCGACGCCGGTGAAGCGGCGGGCGTCGGGATAGAGGGCGTTCCAGTCGAAGAAGGAGATCACCAGCGTGGCCACGAACGGCAGCTGGGTCACGACGACCATGAAGATCAGGGCGGGCAGCAGGGGCGCCCGGGTGGCCCAGGCGCGCAGCCGGGCCGATTGCCGGGCCGGGCCCGGGTGCACGGACGGGGCGGCCACGGGGGCCGTGGTGGTGGCGGTCATCGTCCCTCGTACTCCTCGGAGATGCGCTCGGCGAGCTGCTGGGACTTCTTCAGGGCCTGCTCGACGGACTGGCGTCCGGCGATGGCCGCGCTGATCTCCTGGGAGACCTGGGTGCCGAGGTCGGTGAACTCGGGGATGCCGACGAACTGGATGCCGGGCGCGGGGCGCGGCTGCACGCCGGGGTCGTTCGGCCGGGCGCCCTCGATGGCCTCCTTCGTCATCTCCTGGAAGGCGGCGGCCTCGGCGCGGTACTCGGGGCTGGTGTAGGTCGACGCCCGCTTGCCCGCCGGGATGTTCGACCAGCCGATCTCCTCGCCGACCAGCCGCTCGTACTCCTTGCCGGACGCCCAGGAGACGAACTGCCAGGCCTTGTCGGCGTTGCGGGAGGCGTTCTGGATGCCCCAGGCCCAGGTGTAGAGCCAGCCGGACGACTCGGTCCGCTCGACCGGCGCGGGGGCGTAGCCGACCTTGCCCGAGACGGGGGAGTCGGCGGCCTCCAGCAAGCCGGCCGCGGAGGTGGCGTCGTACCACATGGCGACCTTGCCCTGGGTCATGTTGTTGAGGCACTCGGCGAAACCGGACTGGGCGGCACCGGACTCGCCGTGCTCGCGGACCAGGTCGACGTAGAAATTCGTCGCCTTCTCCCACTCGGGGGAGTCGAGCCGGGCCTTCCAGTCCTGGTCGAACCAGGTGCCGCCGAAGGTGTTCACCACCGTCGTCAGGGGCGCCATGACCTCGCCCCAGCCGGGCAGGCCGCGCAGGCAGATGCCCTTCATGCCGGGCTCCGCGCCGTCGACCCGGGCGGCGAGGTCCGCCACCTGGGTCCAGGTGGGGCGCGCGGGCATCGTCAGGCCTTCCTTCTGGAACACGTCCTTGCGGTACATCAGGAAGGACGACTCGCCGTAGAAGGGCTGGCCGTACAGCTTGCCGTCGTCGCCGGTCAGGGACTGGCGCATCGGCTTCAGCACGTCCTGCTCGTCGTAGGCCGGGTCGCGGGCGACGTAGGGGTCCATCTCCTTCAGCCAGCCGTTGCGGGCGTAGATCGGTATCTCGTAGTTGGACAGGGTGGCGACGTCGTACTGGCCGGCCTGGTTGGCGAAGTCCTGGCTGATCTTGTCGCGGACGTCGTTCTCCGGCAGCACGGTGAAGTTCACCTTGATGCCGGTCTCCTTGGTGAAGTGGGAGGCGGTGAGCTTCTGCAGCTCGACCATCTGGGGGTTGTTGACCATCAGAACGTTGATCGAGTCGCCGCCCGATCCGGCCCCGCCCGCCCCGACCCAGCAGCCGGCGAGCAGCGGGGCGAGCAGCGTCCCTGCGGCGGCCGCGGCGAGTGTGGCTCGCGGCCTCCGTCGGCTCTGGGTTCGCATGGGTCGCTCCTGAACAATTGGTGAAATAGGGGATACCGCCGGGCGTGGGGGCGCCCGAGAAGAGGGGGTGTGGGTGCGGTCAGACGCGGATGACCTGGGGGCCGAGCAGGGAGTAGCGGTGCGCCTCGGCGGCGGGCAGCAGGGTGCTCGTGACGATCGCCTCCACCGCGCCGACGTCGGCGAACCGGCAGAAGCTGACCGCCCCGAACTTGCTGTGCGCGCCCGCGAGGACCGTGCGCCGCGCGGCCCGCACCGCCTGCGCCTTGACCTCGCCGACCGCGGGGTCGGGGGTGGTCAGGCCGTGTTCCCGGGAGATGCCGTTGGCGCCGATGAAGGCGAGGTCGACCACGAAGCCGGCGAGCATCTTCGTCGTCCAGTGGTCGACGGTGGCCAGCGTGCCCGGGCGGACCCGGCCGCCGAGCAGCAGCACCGAGCAGCCCTCCGCCTCCGCGAGCGCGCCGGCGACCGGCAGGGACGCGGTGACCACGGTCAGCGGCCGGTCCCTGGGCAGCGCCTCGGCGATGAGCTGCGGGGTGAAGCCCTCGTCGACGAAGACCGTCTCGGCGTCCCCGAGCAGCTCGGCCGCGGCGGCCGCGATCCGGCGCTTCTCGGGTACGTGACGGGTGGCGCGGAAGGCGAGGGTGGTCTCGAAGCCGGCGCTCTCCACCGGGTAGGCGCCGCCGTGGGTGCGGCGGACCAGCCCGTGGTCCTCCAGGGCGCGCAGGTCCCGCCGTACGGTCTCCTTGGCGACGCCGAGCCGGGCGGCGAGCGCGGTGACGTCGACGGACCCGCTGGCGCGGGCCGCGCGCACGATCTCGCGCTGCCGCTCTTCCGCGGTTCGGCTCATCCCTGTCACCCGCCTTCTCGCCGCACTGCCCGTTCGGGCCCTGTGGGGGAAAGTTCTACAGCGGGTACGGGGCGGTGACCAGGTCTGTCAGGCAAGCGATAGTGCCCGGGTGTGCCCGTTCGGTCGCGGGTCCGCCCCGGTGTGCGGGGAGCGGTCGCGCACTGTCCGCGGGTGCGTCGTGGCTGGTCACGCGGGTTTCCGCGCCGTTGAGGGGGGTGCGGGACGGTGATGGTGAGCCGTGCCCGAGTGCGGGGGCGGACGGGCCCGTTCGGTGCCCGACCGGCTCTGTTGTGGTCGGAATCTCGTCAGTACGGCCAGATCGGCGGGTCGGTCACGAAGTGGCCGCCCAGGCGGGCGTGCGCCGGGTTGCCCGGGTCGAGCTCGCCCTGCTCGGCGACGAGCTGCGCGGCGTACGGCTCGGAGTCGTCCTGCGGCTCGTAGCCGAGCGCCCGCGCGGTGGACAGGTCCCACCACAGCCGTGTGTTCGCGGACGAGCCGTAGACCACCGTGTGGCCGACGTCCTCGGCGGTCAGCGCCGCGTGGAAGAGGCGGGCGCCGTCGGCGGGGCTCAGCCACACCGAGAGCATGCGCACGCTGGTCGGCTCCGGGAAGCAGGAGCCGATGCGCACGGAGACGGTCTCCATGCCGTACTTGTCCCGGTAGAACTGCGCCAGGTCCTCGCCGAAGGACTTGGACAGGCCGTAGAAGGTGTCCGGGCGGCGCGGGGTGCCGACGGGTATGAGCGGGTCGTCGCCCTGGGGACGGAGGGTGTAGCCCACCGCGTGGTGGGAGGAGGCGAACACGGTCCGCCGGACGCCCTCCGCGCGGGCGGCCTCGTACAGGTTGTAGGTGCCCTCGATGTTGGCCTTCAGGATCTTCTCGAAGGGGGCTTCCAGGGAGATGCCCGCGAGGTGGACGATCGCGTCGACGCCCCGGACGGCCTCGCGGACCGCCTCCTTGTCGGCGAGGTCGGCGACGATCGCGTCCGGCGCGCCCTCGACCGGGCGCAGGTCGAACAGGCGCAGGTCGTAGCCGTGGTCGGGGAGCAGCTCCCGCATCAGGGTGCCGAGCCCGCCGGCGGCGCCGGTGAGCAGGACGGTGCGGGGAGCGGGCATCCTCGGGTCTCCTTGCGGGGGACTCCATCGGCCAACAGTCCTATGTGTGCATGACATTCACATCCGTGGACACGGTAAGCAGCCCGGCCGTGTCCGTCAAGGGGCCCGCGGGTCGATGACTTCCGGTGCCGTCGGCGGTCCACCTCTCACGAGACCGTCTACGGAGGAGTACCGATGACCGACCCGGCCCCCCTCGACCTCGGCCCGCAGACCAGGATCGTCGCCCGCCTCGCCGCCGGGGTGACCGACGAGCAGCTCGCGGGCCCGACACCCTGCCCGGACCTGGCGGTGCGCAACCTGCTGGGGCACCTCGTGGGGCTGTCCGTCGCGTTCCGGGACGCCGGCCGCAAGGCCTTCGGCCCGACCACCGACACCAGCCCGGACGCGGCCGTGCCGGACATCGGCCCCGGCTGGCGCGAGGAGCTGCCCCGCGTGCTCGGCGAGCTCGCCGAAGCCTGGCGCGACCCCGCCGCCTGGACCGGCACGACCCGGGCCGGCGGCGTGGACCTGTCCGGCGCCGCGGCGGGCGCGGTCGCCGCGGACGAGCTGGTGATCCACGCCTGGGACCTGGCCCGCGCCACCGGGCAGCCCTGCACGTCCGACCCCGCCGCACTGTCCTCGGCGTACGCCCTCCTGCTCGCCGCCGCGGACGAGCCGGTCCGCGACGGCGGCCTGTTCGGCCCGGTCGTCGGCGTCGCGCCGGACGCGCCGCTGCTGGACCGGGCGGTCGGGCTGAGCGGCCGGGACCCGGGGTGGCGCCCCGGCCGGTGAGACCCGCCCCGAGAGGGCGATCCCGGCTTCCTCCGCCGGAAGCACCAGACGTTCTGCAGGGTGCAACCGCCCCGGCAGTGGATGCCGTCGGCGGAGCCCAGGACGGCGTTCTCCAGGACCGCGCCGTCGGCGAGCCGGAAGACCGGGTCCTGGCCCTCGCCCCGGCCGGTGCCGCCGCGTTCGCCGCTGCCGTGGAAGCGCCGGCGTCAGCGATGGGTCGGTGCGGCGGCCGAACGCCGCGGCATGACACGCCGAACCCGATTCCGTAACACGGGGAACACCTGAAACCGGTTCGACGCGGGAACAATCCAGCCAGCATCCGCGCACCGATCATCAGGACTCAGGGAGCACCCGCCATGTCCGACTTGCAGAAGGTGACCGACCGGTCAAGTGCCCCGCCCCCGGCGGCGAATGGCGTCGACCGGTTCTTCCGGATCTCCGCGCGGGGATCCACCTTCGGCCGGGAGATACGCGGCGGCCTCGCCACGTTCTTCACCATGGCCTACATCCTCGTGCTGAACCCGATCATCCTGGGCGGCGCCGAGGACAAGTACGGCGAGCGGCTCGACCCCGCCCAACTCACCACGGCCACCGCCCTGGTGGCCGCCGTCATGACCGTCGTCATGGGCGTCGGCGGCAATCTGCCGCTCGCGCTCGCCGCCGGACTGGGCCTCAACGCCGTCGTCGCCTTCCAGATCGCTCCCCTGATGAGCTGGGAGGACGCGATGGGCCTGATCGTCGTCGAGGGCCTGCTGATCTGCGTCCTGGTGGTGACCGGCCTGCGCGAGGCCGTCATGCACGCCATCCCGCAGGCCCTCAAGCAGGCGATCGGCGTCGGCATCGGACTGTTCATCGCCTTCATCGGCTTCGTCGACGCCGGCTTCGTCAGCCGGATCCCGGACGCCGCGAACACCACCGTGCCGGTGCAGCTGGGCGGCTCCGGCACGCTCACGGGCTGGCCGATGCTCGTCTTCTGCCTGGGCGTGCTGCTGACCGTCGCCCTGCTCGCCCGCCGGGTCAGGGGCGCCATCCTGATCAGCATCGTGGCCATGACGCTCGTCGCGATCGTCGTCAACTCCCTCGCCGACGTCGAGAACTGGGGCCTGACCACGCCCGCCTGGCCCGACCGGGTCGTCGCCGCCCCCGACTTCGGGCTGATCGGCGACTTCGACCTGTTCGGCGCGTTCGGTGAGCCCGGCGTCGGCGTCATCACCGTGGTGCTGCTGGTCTTCACCCTGATCCTGTCCGACTTCTTCGACACCATGGGCACGGTCGTCGGCATCAGCACCGAGGCGGGGCTGCTGGACCAGGACGGCAAGGTACCGAACCTCGGCCGCGTCCTGCTCGTCGACGGCGCGGCGGCCGTCGCGGGCGGCGCCGCGTCCGCGTCCTCCGCCACGTCCTACATCGAGTCGGCGGCCGGCGTCGGCGAGGGCGCGCGCACCGGCTTCTCCAACCTGGTCACCGGCGGCCTGTTCGCCCTCGCCCTGTTCCTCACCCCGCTGCTCACCATCGTGCCGCTCCAGGCGGCCGCTCCCGCCCTGGTCGCCGTCGGGTTCCTGATGATGACCCAGGTCAAGCAGATCGACTGGGACCGGTACGACATCGCCGTCCCGGCGTTCCTCACCATCGCCGTGATGCCGTTCACGTACTCCATCACCAACGGCATCGGCGCGGGCTTCGTCGCCTACGTCGTCATCAAGACGGTGCTGGGCAAGGCGAAGGAGGTGCACTGGCTGCTGTGGGGGACCGCGGCGCTGTTCCTGGTGTACTTCGCGATCGACCCGGTCGAGCAGGTCCTCGGCGTGCAGTGAGGGACGCGGGACGCTGCGCGGCCGGTGCGGGTTCGCGGCGGCCGGCCGCGCGGTCCCCCCGCGCCCCCGGGGAGGGCGTCACCGCAGCGCCGCCTCCATCACGGCCCTGGCCACCGGCGCCGCCAGGCCGTTGCCGCTGACCTCCGACCGCGCCGCGTCCGACTGCTCGACCACCACCGCCACGGCGACCTGCCGGTCCGTGGCGTCGGACGTGGCGTAGGAGGTGAACCAGGCGTAGGGCGTCTCGCTGTTGTTCTCGCCGTGCTGGGCCGTGCCCGTCTTGCCGCCGACGGTGGCCCCGGCGATCTGCGCGTTCGACCCCGTGCCCTCTTCGACGACCGTCTGCATCGCCGACCGGAGCTGCTCGGCGGTGGAGGAACTGACGATCCGCCGGGTGGCGGCGCTGCCGTCGTAGTCCTCCAGCACGTCGCCGCTGTGGTCGGTGATCCGCGCCACCATGTGCGGCTGGACCAGCTCGCCGTCGTTGGCGATCGCCGCCGACACCAGGGCGATCTGGAGCGGGGTCGCGGTCACGTCGAACTGGCCGATGCCGGACAGGGCGGTCTCCGCGTCGTCCATGTCCGCCGGGTACACGCTCTGGTAGGCGCGCACCGGAATGTCCTGCTCGGCGTCGTTGAAGCCGAACCTCTCCGCCGTCTCCCGGACCTTGTCCTGGCCGAGGTCGACGGCCATCTTGCCGAAGACGTTGTTGCAGGAGTACTGGAGCGCCACCCGGATCGAGGCGTTCTCGCAGGGCGCGTCCGGGTTCTCGTTGGTGAGCTCGTCGGAGGAGAGCGGCAGCGGGTACGGGTCGGGGCTGTCCGTCCGCTCGTCCACCGACGCGTACAGCCCGTCCTCCAGCGCGGCCGCCGCCACCACCAGCTTGAACGTGGACCCCGGCGGCAGCGGCTGGCGCAGCGCGCGGTTGGTCATCGGCTTGTCCTCGTCCTCGGTGAGCCGCGTCCAGGCGTCCGAGTCGCCCGTGGTGAGTTGCGACGGGTCGTAGGAGGGGGTGGAGACGACCGCCAGGACGCGCCCGGTCGCCGGGTCGATCGCGACGGCGGCGCCCTTCTTGTCGCCCAGCGCCTCGTACGCCGCCCGCTGGACGTCCGGGTCGATCGTCGTGATCACGTCACCGGGGTCGGCGCGCCCGCCGGTGACCGTGTCCATCACGGTCCGCAGCCGGGTGTCGGTGCCGTCCAGCAGGTCCTGGTAGACGCCCTCCAGCTGGGTGGCGCCGTACACCTGCGAGCTGTAGCCGGTCACCGCCGCGTACAGCGCGCCGTCCTCGTAGGTGCGCTTGTAGCGCAGGTCGCCGCCGGTGGTCCGGGCCGAGCCGGTCACCGACTCGCCGGCCACGACGATGTTGCCGAGCGGCTCGCTGTACAGCTTGATCGTGTTCCGCCGGTTGTCCTGGTCGTCCGCGAGGGCCCGGCCTTCGTAGAACTGCACCCAGGTGGCCCTGACCAGCAGGACCAGCACCAGCAGCAGCGTGAAGACCGAGGCTCGCCTGATCGTCTTGTTCATCCCGCACCGAAGACGACCGGCACCGGACGGAACGTTCCCTTCCGTCCGTTTTCTCATCCCTTCCTCAGGAACGCCTCAGGAACGCCTCGGAGACCCCTCGGTGAGCCGTCCGTCCGCGGCGCCGGCTCACAGTCTGCGGGTGGCGAGCGTCAGCCGGTCGCGCGCGTCGAACAGGGCGTCCTTCACCATCTGCTCGTGCGCGGGGGTGAGCCGGGCCACCGGGACCGAGCAGCTGATCGCGTCGCGGGCCGGGGTGCGGTAGGGGATCGCCACGCCGAAGCAGCGCAGACCGAGGGTGTTCTCCTCGCGGTCGACGGCGTACCCCTGCTCCCGCACCTGGTGCAGCTCCTCGATGAGCCGCTCCCGGTCGGTGATGGTGTTCTCGGTCAGCGCGGGCAGGGTCTCCGGCAGCATCTTGCGCACCTGCTCGTCGGAGCAGGTGCTGAGCAGCGCCTTGCCCAGCGAGGTCGAGTGCGCGGGCAGGCGGCGGCCGACCCGGGTGAAGGGGCGCAGGTAGTGCTGCGACTGGCGGGTGGCGAGGTAGACCACGTTGGTGCCGTCCAGCCGCGCCAGGTGGATGGTCTCCGTGGTGTCGTCCGACAGCCGGTCAAGGGTCGGCCGGGCCGCCGCCACCACCTCGTCGCCGTCGATGTACGAGGTGCCGACGAGCAGCGCCCGGACGCCGATGCCGTACCGGGTGCCCGTCGCGTCCGTCTCCACCCAGCCGAGCTCCACGAGGGTGCGCAGCAGCATGTACAGGCTCGACTTGGGGTATCCCACCGCCTCCTGGACGGCGGCCAGCGCGTGCATGCCGGGGCTTCCCGCGAAGTACTCGAGCAATTCAACGGTCCGCACCGCGGACTTGACCTGCGCCCCGCCGCCCGTCTCGCCTGCCGGCATAGCCCTTGACCCCTTCGTTCGCCGGGAAATAGTCTCCGCATCGCATTCACCCTGCGAGACGGCGTTCAGTATATCGAACGACGTCGGCGCGTCGCACGGTGGACGACATCCGTACGGCGGCAGGACATACGGCAAGCCATGGGGAGGGACCCGCGGTGGCAGCAGCACCAGTCTGGAGTGTCGACCCCCGTACCGGGAAGCGGCGGGAACAGGTTGCGGTGGAGGCCACAGCCCAGCAGGTGGACGCCGCCGTCCGGGCCGCGCACGACGCCCGGCGGGCCCTGGCCGGCCGCACGGTCCGCGCGGCCTTCCTGCGCACCGCCGCGGACCGGCTGGCGGCGGCCCGGGACCGGCTCGTCGAGGCCGCCGACGCCGAGACGGCCCTCGGCCCGGCCCGGCTGACCGGCGAACTCGCGCGCACCTGCTACCAGTTGCGGGCCTTCGCCGGCATCGTCGACGAGGGCGCCTTCCTCGACGTCGTCATCGACCACCCCGACGACTCCGCCACGCCGCCCGTCCCGGACCTGCGCCGCTACAAGGTCCCGCTGGGCGTGGTCGCCGTCTACTCCGCCTCCAACTTCCCCTTCGCCTTCTCCGTGGCCGGCGGCGACACGGCCAGCGCGCTGGCCGCCGGCTGCCCGGTCGTCGTCAAGGCCCACCCCGACCACCCGGCCCTGTCCGGGCTGGTCGCCGAGGTGCTGCGCCGGGCCGCCGAGGAACACGGCGTCCCCGCGGGCGTGGTGGGCCTGGTGCACGGCTTCGAGGCCGGCGTGGAGCTGGTCAGGCACCCGCTGGTCGCGGCGGCCGGGTTCACCGGTTCCGTCCGCGGGGGGCGGGCCCTGTTCGAC
This sequence comes from Streptomyces cinereospinus, assembly GCF_042430725.1. Classification (NCBI taxonomy): domain Bacteria; kingdom Bacillati; phylum Actinomycetota; class Actinomycetes; order Kitasatosporales; family Streptomycetaceae; genus Streptomyces; species Streptomyces cinereospinus. The sequence continues at coordinate 52,654 of NZ_JBHMCY010000044.1, forward strand.
GCGGCGGCCGCCCGTCCGGTCCCCATCCCCTTCCACGGCGAGCTGGGCTCCCTGAACCCGGTGCTGGTCACCGAGGCGGCGGCCGCGGAGCGCGCCGAGCAGATCGGCAGCGGGCTCGCGGGCTCGATGACGCTGGGCGTCGGGCAGTTCTGCGTGAAGCCGGGGCTGGTGCTGGCGCCGCGGGGCGCGGCGGGGGACCGTCTGGTGAAGTCGCTGGCCGAGACGGTCGGCGGCACCGAGGCCGGGGTGCTGCTCGACCACCGGATGCGGGACGACTTCCTCGCCGGGGTCGCCGAGCGGACCGCGCTCGACGGCGTGGAGTCGCCGGTCACGCCGGGCGCGGGCGGGGAGCACACGGTCAGCGCGGGGTTCCTGACGGTGCCCGCGCGCAAGCTGGCCGAGGAGGGGGCGTACGACCTGCTGCTGGAGGAGTGCTTCGGACCGGTCACCGTCGTGGCCCGCTACGCGGACGAGGACGAGGCGACGGCCGTGCTGTCCCGGCTGCCGGGCAACCTGACGGCCACGGTCCACCTGTCGGCGCGGGAGGCCGCGGGCGAGGGACGCGGTCCGCAGCTGCTCGCGGAGCTGACACCACTGGCCGGGCGGGTGCTGGTGAACGGCTGGCCGACCGGTGTCGCGGTGGCCCCGGCCCAGCACCACGGCGGGCCCTACCCGGCCACGACGTCCACGTCGACCTCGGTGGGCGGGACGGCGATCGAGCGGTGGCTGCGGCCGGTCGTCTACCAGGGGGCGCCGGAGGCGCTGCTGCCGCCGGAGCTGCGCGACGACAACCCGCTGGGGCTGCCCCGGCGGTTCAACGGCCGGCTGGAGCGGTGACACCTCAGGGGCACGCCCGGCCGCGGTCCGCCACGGCCGGCCGCGCCCCTCGGGACGGCACAACGGGCGAGGAATGAACGCGCGCTCGCGGACGTTCCCGCACCTGCGGGGAGAGCCTCCGCCGCCGTACGAGCCGGAGAGAGCCGTGACCCTGCGTGTCGAGATCTGGAGCGACATCGCCTGCCCGTGAACCAAGGGAACCCCAGGTTACCGCGCACGTCTGACCAGCGGCTGTGCCCGCCCCTCCCGCACTGCGCCGCCACAGTCACGGGAGGGGCGGGAGCCTAGGCGGCGAACCCTCGCGCAACGATGAATGCAACCGTCCCTGCCCATGCCAATGCAGCCAGCGCCACCAGCGCCCCACGTAGCAGCCTCATGCGGCAGGCTCAGGCGTCTTGACCCAATTCTGATGACCGAATTCCCGGTGCACTTGCATCGCTGACAGCGTCGCCACTGCCAACAACGGATCTTCCGTACGGGCGGCTGCCTTGACTTGCCCCCGAAGTGACGCGCACACAATGCATGTCTCAGGGTCGACCGGTCCGCGCCGGGGTTCTCTCAGCCAGCGGTCAACATCCCTCAACGCTGCCTCCCTTTGGCGCGGCATTTGGTACACGGGAACGGGCAGGCGGGAAGCTCAGCGGTCGGCGGGAAGTAGACCACCCCGGAAGCCGAGTCGAGCGCTCCGCCGTATTCCGCCCACCAGCCGTCAGGAGAGTGCGCGTACGGCCCTGATGGGTCGTCTATGAGGCTGACTAGCTCCGGGTCCGGTAAGGCGCTCACACGGGCGCTGGTGCGCTTCGCTGGTGCTGTCATGCCGGGCACTCAAAATGCCGGTAAACGGCGGCCGGTGAACCTGACTGCCGTTCGGCAGTGAAGCGGCGGCAAGGTTCAAGTCGCCTGATCTCCTTATTGCAGTCGGCACACCTGGACCCGTCAGGCGCGTAGGTCACGTAATCCGCCTCAGTGTTGGTCGCTGTGGTCGCTGCCATGCCATCCCCTCACGTCGCCTGTCCGGCGTCCCACACTCCTTCGGGGATTGATCACTGACTAGCGGCCCCCTGTAGGCCAACTGTCGGCCAGAATGGGCACATGGGCAGCAGCATCGGGGCCAACATCAAACGTCTGCGCGAAGCGCGCGGCTGGAGCCAGTCACGGCTAGCGCATGAGGTCTGTCGGGCAGCCGGAGTGATCGGTGATCCGGTCGGACGGCAGGAAGTCAGTCGGTGGGAGACAGGAAAGCGCACGCCCCGCGAATGGCTGCCGTTCCTCGCTGCCGCCCTAGGCGTGTCCGTGGAAGCACTCAGGGAGCCCCAGAAGCCCGCTGAGGCCCCTTTGCCGACCCTGGATGACTTCCTGCCCGAAGGGGACCCCCTTAGCCCGCTAGAGGGGCGCTCAGGGCGTCGCGTCGGCATGGGGGAAGTGGATGACCTACAACAGCGCGTGCATGGGCTCAGGTTGGCTGATGATGTGTTGGCAGGCGGGGACCTAATCCGCCCGGCACTCCGGGACCTTCGGCGCGCGGTAAAGCTGTACCGAGAGAACACATTCAGTGGAGAAGTAGGGCGACAACTTCTGCGGCAAATCGGAGAGTTGGCACAGATTGCCGGATGGATTGCCAGCGATGCCGGACAGCACGCGGAAGCCGAGCGCATTTACCGGCTAGGAATCAGCGCTGCTCGACAGGCGGAAGACCACACCCTTGCCGGGAACATTGCCGGGTCACTCGCCTACCAACTCAGCAACACAGGGCGTGAATCGGAAGGCGTGACGCTGGCACAAGCGGCCCTGCATGACGCTGGCAGCGACGCACCCCCGAAAGCCCGTGCGCTGTATCTGGACCGGGTGGCATGGGCGCACACGAAAGCCGGGGGAATCGAGCACGGGCAACAGGCCATGCGGGCACTGGGGGAAGCTGGGCAGGCGCTCAGCGAAGACAGCCCCGGGACGGAATCACCTGCCTACTTGTATTGGGTGGACGCTGGCGAACTCAGGGTTATGGAATCGCGCGTCTACACGGAGCTTCACCGGCCTTTGCGCGCCGTGCCGTTGCTCAGGGAAGTCCTCAGCGCCTATGACGCCACGCATACCCGGGAAATGGCGCTGTACCTCTCTTGGTTGGCCGTGGCGCTCGCTGATGCCAACGAACCAGAAGAGGCGGCAGCCGTAGCCGAGCGGGTCATTTCCCTGGGAGCTGACACACCGTCAGAAAGAGTGGCGGAGCGAGTGCGGGTCATTCTCAGCCGGTTGCAGGAGTACGCCGAAGTGCCAGAAGTCGCTGCCTTGCTCGCTGGGCACCAGGCGGCTTAGCCGACACCCCCTTAGTTCACGGCAGCGCACACAGACGCAAAGTGGCCACCCAGGAAACGCGCAGGTCAGAGCACCACCCACCCTCAGCCGGCGAAAGGTGCCCATTTTCGACCGCCAACGGACACAAAAAGGCCCCGCACCGGCCACCAGGCAGGCGGCGGGCACGGGGCAGACAGAATTTTCATTCTCTTGCGAGAGGTTGAAGCATGGGCGTTTCGGAGAAGACCCGAAAGATTCTGTGGGTTCAGGCTGGTGGCCTCTGCGCCATCTGTAAAGCGCAGGTGATCACGCCTGGGACTGCATCGGATGACCCCTCTGTATTTGGCGAGGAAGCGCACATCGTCGCACGCTCAGAGGGCGGCCCCCGGGCAGGAGGTCTGGCAGAGGATCTGATTAACCACCACACGAACCTGATTCTCTTGTGCAGCAAGGATCACAAGCGGGTGGACGATCAGCCAAACCATTTCACTGTGGAGCGGCTCCGGCTAATCAAAACGGAGCATGAGGCGTGGGTGCGTTCCAGGGCGGAAGCCGAAGAAACCCGCATGAGGCTGGTGCCTGATCCGTTGTTCCCTCAGCCCAAGGTGTTGCAGCTAATTACGCGGGGAAACCCGCTCTGGAACATGGTTAAGGAAAGCGTCACGTTTGAGTACGCCCTGCCAGATCATCTGAATGACGACGACGAAGATTTGATCATCGAATTCATGGATCTGTTGCGTGATTACCTCGACATAGCCGGGGAACTTGTAAGCGTCCGAGAGAATCGGGATGCAGAGAAGACCCTTCAGCAATACATCAGCCGTCTAGCTGAGCGCGAATTCCTGGTAGGTGCCTTTGTTCGCCACATGCTTTTGACGGGTGGGAGCGCTGAGGGCCCAACTCCCTGGCCCATGCTCCGCGTCGAAGTGCAGCCCGCAACGTTGGCAGAGGTCACAGACGAAAATGGCACTCCGTATCCCCGGCAGGCAGCGACCTAAGCGAAGGGTTCGCCCCGCGCAAACGCTCTGAGTTGCGGCGCTAGCTTTTTCCCTCCCTGCCGCGCTCCATTCAGGCCCGGAGGGGGTCACCCCCCAGTGGCTAGGGTCGGCGGAGATCAGAACGGCGGAACGTCGTCAGCCCAACGCCGGTATTCACGCTCTGCCGACTCCTGCTGTGATCGTTGTTCGGCGTAGAAGCCGCCTGGTTCGCGCTTAGGCCGTTCCTTGGCATCACAGGGCTTGCACAATGGCCTCATGTGCTTGAAGGCATCAGGGTTCGGCTCATTGCGCTTCACGAGATCACGGCGACTGATCGGCCAATGGTCAGCCACCCTCGCTGGTTGACCGCAGAGGACGCACCACGGAAAGCGATAGAGAAACTGTGGTTGGACAGTGGTATTCCAGCGCCTTCCGTAGGAACTACCACCACGGTTCTCACGCTGGCTTGCTCGCTGTCTCGTGTGCTCTTCGCACGTGCTGTCTTTGCCGCGCACCAGCTCAGGACACCCCGGCTGAGCGCAGGGGCGAGGGGGCTTAGAAGGCATGGGGGTATCACCTACGGATTTTCGGAGGTGGGGGCATCGGTAATGGCGCTGAATAGCTCAGCATCCGTAAGCCCGTGAATTGCGGCCACGGCGTCTATCTCCTGCTGTACGTCGTCCAGCGCGTCTAGCTCATCTTCCGCAGCGCACAGCATGTTCCGAATGGATTGCACCAGGACTGCCGCTCTTTCGGCATCCGGCTTTCCCTCAGCGAGCATGGCGCTCAATTCGTCGGCATAGCTGAGCCCGTATCTCAGGGACTCAGCCAGCGAAGCAGCATGCGAGGGTGCACAGTCATCAGCGAGCACGGGTCTACTCCTTCACGCCAGCACACGCGCCAGCGAAGAGGCGGTCAGGGAAAAGCGCAGGTCAGGAATCCTGGGGGTTTTCGCCGGCTCGGGGTGCCTGGTTGCGTCAGCACACCCGGGGAGGGACCCCCTTGCCGACACAGGGAAGCGCGGCAGGGAGGCAAAAAGACGGCATGGCTAAACGATCCGTTTGTGTGGGCAGCAAAAGGGCCGTGCCGCTGGTGGGTGGATTCCAGCAACACGGCCCGTGACGTGACCGCTCAGGCAGGTGGAATGACCGGCGGGAAAATCATCGCAACCCCACGGTCAAGCGGGTAAGTCTTGCCGCCCTCAATCCGGTACAACTCACCGGTGACACCCCGGGCGTACTGCGCGGAAGGCGTCAGCGGTTCACCGGTCTGAGCGTCCCGGGGCCAGTTGGGGTAATCCCACTTCGGACCGGGCTGCAACAGCGTTTCGTCAATGGGATGCGTACTGTCGAAGTTCATTTGCTGCCTTACTGCGGAGGGATGACCGACGGATTGATCGGGTTACCGTCGCTGCCGCGCGGAGTCTGGTCTATGAGGTACCGCTGACCATTCCGCACGATGGTGGTCATACCTCGTGGCATTCGTGTCCCCTGGTAATCAGCCGGGCAGAGATCAGACCAGGCGGGCGAACCATCCGGCAGCCGGGGAAACCAGGGGTACGAACCATCAGGGCCAGGGTCTAGGGCATCGTGCGCCATCAGTCCACCTCGTACGCTGCCAGCGCCTCAGCAGCAATGGCGTCCGCCCGCTTGCGCCGAAGCGCATACATAGCGTCTTCCTGCCAACGCCTCAGTTCGTCCACGGGGTCGACGTAACGGAGATCAGAAATGCCGTCCGCATCCTCCCCAACCAGCGTCGCGCAGTGCTGGGCATGAGCGCGAAGGGAATTGATAGCGTCTCGCCGGGCTAGATAATCGGTAACCAGAACGGTAAGGGTCCCAGCTTCGAGCGCAACAGCCATCTCATCAGCGCTGGGCTTTTCGCCCTTGACCTTTGCTTCAAGCTCCGCCCGGTCCTCAAGGAACTTGGCCGCTAGCTCATATTCCTTCTGAGCGCGCTCAGCGGCCTTCTCAGCCTGTCGGGCAGCCTCAGCGGCCTCAGCCTCAGCCAGCTTTGCGGCAGCCGCCTCAGCGGTCTTACGTGCCTTCTCAAGGTCGAGTGCAGTCATGGTGTCTGGTGCCCTTTCAGTTGCTGGTGCCGTAGCCGCGCGCAATGCGCTGTTCCGGGGTGATTCCCTCAGCGCTCACGCTGGCCTGTCGCTGCGGATCGTCGCCTAGCTGAGCGGCAGCCTTGCGAGCACTGGTGGCGTACCCCATTGCCATTCGCGTTGAAGGGTCGATCTCAATTCCACGAGCCTCAGCGGCCTTTAGGTGCGACACCATGGCGTCAGCCTCAGCGCTGGCCGAAGATGCAATGGACTCTAGGTGCTTGCGCTTGCGCTCAGGGTCGTTGGTGTCAATCGCGCCCGGGTCGGCGGGGCGTATGTACCAAGGGGTTTCAGTCATTTGTCAATTCCTCTTCGTGGTTGTCACCTACGGATTTTCGGAGGTGCCTAGCGATGGTAGAAAGCCCGGTCGTGAAACGCGGGATTCTTGGGTCGAAGTCCGATGCAGCGATTTCCGTAGCGCCGCTCAGTGCGCTCATATCCCGTGGCACGTAGAAGCCGGTCGAAGGTGCCCAGGGGAATGAAGCTCGGGCCACTCACGTCCTTACACGCGTCGAAAAGAAGCCGGATGCTTGCATCAGCACCCGGTGCCTCTTCAAGAGCTTCGCCAACGACAGCCACAAACGCAGCTACATGCGCGCGGTCGGCCTCACTCAGTCTCGGCACTGCCACCTCCCAAAGCGAGGATGCGGAGCACGGCAAGGGCCGCGAACAGCTCAGCACGGGGGCGCTCATCTGCTGGCACGATTGCGTGTTCTTCGAGAATGGCTATGGCTTGTGACGCACCGATAGCGTCCATTGGAATCACTCCGGATTTCGTGGGTAAGGGGGTCAGCCGGCTCGGATCTCATGGATTTTCCGAGCCCGGCTCAAGAAAGGGAGGGCAGGAGGGCTCCCATATGGCTCTAGTTAAGCCCCCCTGCCCTGGTCTCTAAATGACGCCTGCCGCCTGGTAGATCAGCGACACCAGAAGGGCGACGCTTAGCGCTTCTGAAAGCCAGCCAGCGTGAGTCATCAGCGCTTACCACGCTCTAGGGAGTTGTGCCGGTAACCACGCGCCATGAGCGCCATAGCGGATTGAGCGGCAGCGGACTCCGCCTTTGTGCGGCGGGTCTTCTTGGTGGCTTCCTGAGCCTCTATGTGCCGTAGGGCAGCCTCGCGGCTACGTTCCCGGGTCCGAGAGTCAGCCGCGCGCCGTTCATCGCTCACAGCGCCGTATGCAGCTACCCTGAGCCGCGCCACCTCGAATGGGAAGCGCTCAGGGCTGTACGACCGGTGGGCGTCATCGAACGCGTTATGGCAGCGACGGCACATGGGTGCATAGCTGGTGGTGTTCTCGCTGTACGGGCCGCGCTCGCTGTCCAGGGCGTTCGGGTCATCCCACTGGTAAGCCCAGTCAGAGGCGGTGAGCCCGCACCAGTCACAGGCGGAGTATTTCGCGGGTAGCTTTAGCTGCTTCAGTAGCTTGTGCATGGCGGCATAAGTGGTCATGGTGTGGTGTCCTTAATGCAGAAAGGCCCCGGCCTGCACTCACTTCCCACAGCGCGGACACCACTCCCGCTGAGAGAAGCCAAGTACAGGCCGGGGCCTACCTCGGAGGTACACGCATAACCCGGCGTGTTCGGGCGTTTGCAGGCATGCCGACGAATACGTGGTGTCCGGCCGGTCTTCTCTGCCCTCAGAATGTATCTAGGGAGTCGAGCGCCCGCGAAACATATGCATTCGGACATTGCGAACTGACGAATTTATGTGATGCGCGTCACTCGGGAATTGAGCCGAAAACGACGGCCTGATCTTCCCCAGTTCCCTCAATGCGGAATCCAGCGGACTCAAGCTCAGGAAGCATGCCGGAAGGGCTCAGCGGCTCAATCCCATAAGCATCAGCCCACGCCACATAAGCGCCATAGAATGCCTCAGCGTTAGCGCGAACACTAGGACCGGCGTGTGCGTACCGGAGAAACTGAGAAACCCCACCCGGGGCCAGGCTGGACAGCTCACGCTTACGGCGCTGACGGCAGGCTTCCCGGCAATACTTCGAAATGCGGCCAGACTTCGTGCGCTCAAGCTGAGCCCCACAGACGACACAGGGAAGCGACCGACGCGTTTCCTGGTCTGCCCGCTGGCGCATTGCTGCCGCCTTCCGCGCACGCGTCAACTTCTCCCGTTCCTGCCGGGCGGCTAGCTCTGCGTCAGACAGCGCAGCAAACCGGCGGGCAGCCACATAGCAGCGCTGCGAGCAGTAGTCAGAGCGAGCACGGGCGGGCTTCTCGCACGCGTCCCATGCGCAATCACGGCCAAGAATCATGGGTCAACCTCCGGGGACTCAGCGGGGCAAGGTGCCCTCAGAACTGGTCTAGGGAGTCGAATGACCGGAAGCTGTTGCCGCTGTATGAGTAGTGCAGAAACTACACACCAGGCAAAGGGGCTCTGACCTGGTGTTTTGCCACTGGGGGACCGGAAAGCCCGTGCTGTGTACGAGAAGCGCCCAATGCCACTAGATTTCTTATTGCGTTAGGCACTTCTAATACTTACTACATAGAAAGCGGTCAGTGAGTAGTAAAAGTGCAGGTCAGAAGGGGTTTCAGGGGTGTGTAGTTTGGTCGGCCACCCGCGCTGTTCCTACACTCCGCGCCTGACGCCCCATCAGAGAATGGCTGTGCGTCCGTCTGGGCGCCTGCACCAGCCTCCCCGGCGCCCGGCGCCAGTGGAGCCCTGAAAGGCGCTCAGGGGGTCATGTGGAGCCGTTCCCGGGAAACGCAAAAGCCCCCGTCCGGTGCGCTGCCGGAACGGGGGCTCAGTGGTGGTGCTCAGACTGCCGCCGGGAAGACGCTGGCGCCACCTGTGATGCTGCGGAAGATTTCCCGGGACGCTTCGTTCATGTCGTCAGTCATCTCAAAGGGGTTGACTCCCGTGATGCCCAACTCTTCGCGGATACGCCGGGCGATTTCCTGGATGAGTTCCGTACTCATGGCATCTCTCCTTGCGCCTAGTGGTCCTTACGGAACGGTCCTAGTGTGCGGAATGACTGATCTGACGGAGCGTCAGGAAATGCCTGTACGGCCCTGTGAGGGCACAAGGAAGCCCCGCCGGACCACGGGGGCCAGACGGGGCTAGAACCAAGGCCGTGAAGTTTGCGGCTGGTGCGTGTTGTCAAGGGCCTGCGCTCGCGAGG
>NZ_JBHMCY010000045.1:0-60955 GCF_042430725.1 Streptomyces cinereospinus
CGGCGGGCCGCCGCGGCTGCGGTGCGGCCGGCGCGGCCGGTGCGGCCGGCGCGGCCGGGCGGGACGGGCCGATCAGCTCCAGGGCCTCCCGGGCCGGCGCCTGCACGATCTGCGGCTCCGACCGGCCGTCCGGGCGCGGTGCCGAGGGCTGGGCGGGGGCCGCCGGCCCGGCGGTGGGGCCCCGTTGCACGGTCGCACAGCCGGAGACGGCCGAGAGGGCCACGGTGACGAGCAGCGTCGCGGTCGTCGTCGTTCGATGCACCCGCGCAACTGTGGTGGCTCCGGTCCCACAAAGCCCGGCGGACCGGCGCAGGTTGGTCCGGACGGGTGAACCGCGCCCCCGCAGGGGGGCGCGCGCCCGGCCGGGCTGACGTGCGGGACCCGTCCGGCGGCCGCCGGGCCCACCGTATGCTTCCGATCATCGGACCGGCAGGCAAGCAGGGAAGGAGCCCCCGTGAAGGTCGGCTGCATCGGACTGGGTGACATCGCGCAGAAGGCGTATCTGCCGGTGCTCGGGGTCCAGCCCGGGGTCGAACTGCACCTGCAGACCCGGACACCCGCCACGCTGCACCGCGTCGCCGACAGCCTGCACCTGCCCCCCGCGCAGCGCCACGGCACCCTGGACGCGCTCCTGGCCCAGGACCTGGACGCCGCCTTCGTGCACGCGCCCACCGACGTGCACCCCGAGATCGTCACCCGGCTGCTGGAGGCGGGCGTCCCGACGTACGTCGACAAGCCGCTGGCCTACGCGCTGGCCGACTCCGAGCGGCTGGTGACGCTCGCCGAGGAGCGGGACGTGAGCCTGGCCGTCGGCTTCAACCGGCGGCACGCGCCCGGGTACGCGCAGTGCGCCGAGCATCCGCGCGAGCTGATCCTCATGCAGAAGAACCGGGCCGGGCTGCCCGAGGACCCGCGCACGATGATCCTGGACGACTTCATCCACGTCGTGGACACGCTGCGCTTCCTGGTGCCGGGCCGGATCGAGGACATGACCGTGCGGGCCCGCACGGTGGACGGGCTGCTGCACCACGTCGTGCTCCAGCTCGCCGGGGACGGCTTCACCGCGCTCGGCGTGATGAACCGGCTCAGCGGGTCGGCCGAGGAGATCCTGGAGGTCTCCGGGCAGGACACCAAGCGGCAGGTGGCCAACCTCGCCGAGGTGATCGACCACAAGGGCCAGCCGACGCTGCGACGGCGCGGCGACTGGGTGCCGGTGGCCCGGCAGCGGGGCATCGAGCAGGTGACGCTGGCCTTCCTCGACGCCGTGCGCGCGGGCACGCGGCTCAGCGCCCGGGACGCGCTGGCGACGCACGAACTGTGCGAGCGGGTGGTACGCGCGGTCCTGGCGGGGTCCGGCGCGGCCGCCTGACCGCCCGCCCGCCCTCGACGAGCACCAGGGCGATCAGCACCAGCAGCGCGAGGTACACCGGCCAGGCGCCGAGACGGGCGTACGGCGTGACACCGTCGGCCAGCGGCACCTCGTACACCCGCGCGGTGCTCTCGTCGGTGCCGAGCGGCGGGCCGATGCGCCCGCCGTCCGGGCCGTACACGGCGGAGACGCCGGTCAAGGTGGAGTGCACCATCGGGCGGCCGGTCTCGGCGGCCCGCAGCGCGGCCAGCGACGCGTGCTGCGCGGGCGCCCAGCTCTGCTGGAACGTCGAGGTCGCCGACTGGGCCACCAGCACGTCGGCGCCGGCCCGGGCCAGAGCGCGGCTCATGTCCGGGAACGCCGACTCGAAGCAGACCATCGGGCCGACCCGCAGCCCGCCGCCGAGGTCCATCACGACCTGCTCGGTGCCGCGCCGGCGGTCCTCGGCCGCGGCCTCGCCGACGGAGGTCGCCCAGCCCAGCAGCGAGCGCAGCGGCACGTACTCGCCGAACGGAACCAGCCGCATCTTGTCGTAGCGGTCGCCGGTCGGGCCGTCCGGGCCGATCAGCACCGAGCTCTTGTGGATGCCGGGCCGGTCCGAGCGGCGGGCGTCCACGTTGACCAGGACGGGGGCGCCGGCCTGCCGGGACAGCGCGGTGACGCGCCCGGCCAGGTCGGGCCGGCGGCCCAGGTCGTAGCCGACGCTGCTCTCGCCCCAGACGACCAGGTCGGCGTCCTGGCCGGCCAGGCTCCGGGTGAGCCGTTCCTCGCGGTCGAACCGGCGCTCGGGGCTGCCCACGCCCTGGATTACGCCGGGCTGCACCAGGGCCACCCGGACCCGCCCCTCGGTGCCGGGCCGCGGCGCCCACACCCAGGCTCCCGCGGTGACCGCGGCCGCGGCGAGCAGGGCGACGGCCGGTACCCGGGACCGCCGTACCGCGACCAGGACGGCGACGGCGACATTGACGCCGACCAGCAGGAAGCTCAGCAGCCACACCCCGCCCAGCGCGGCCAGCCGCAGTGCCGGTGCGACCTGCCACTGACTGGCGCCCAGCATGCCCCAGGGGCCGCCCAGCCCCTGCCAGGAGCGCACCAGTTCCACCGCCAGCCAGCCCGACGGCAGCACCAGCAGCGCGGCCGCGAGCCGGCCCGGGGAGGGCGTGCGGGCCAGGAACCGGTGGACGAGCCAGCCCCACGGCGCCCACAGCGCGCCGAGCAGGGCGGCGGCGACGAAGGTGAAGACGTGCAGGTTGGGCAGCAGCCAGTGGTGCACGGCCAGCATGAAGCCGAAGCCGCCGCACCAGCCGTCGTACAGCGCCCGCCGCCCGGTGGGCGCGCTGCGCGCGAGCAGGATCCAGGGCACCAGGGCGACGTACGCGAACCACCACAGGGACGGAGCCGGGAAGGAGATCATGGGCAGGGCGCCCGCCGCCGCGGCGATCGCGGAGCGCCACCACGGGGAGTCCAGCCGGCCGCCCAGCGTCTTCATACGGCGCCTCCCTGCCCGTGGATCCAGTGTGCGCGCGGCCGGCGATCCCGGTACAGAGGGCGCCCGTTCAGTTGATCACAGGTACCCCGGACCCCTGGGGCACACGCCGCCACTTCTCCCGCACGATCACCTCGCGCAGCCGCCAGCCGTCGTCCGTCCGCCGCAGCGTGAACGCGTACCGCCCGCCGCACACGTGGTCCGGCGCCGCCGGGCCGTCACCGGCGAGGCGCATCGGGCTGACGTAGTCGGCCTGCACGTGGGCGGTGTCCCCGGTGTCCCGCTCCAGGACCCCGAAGCGGACCCGGCGGTTGACGATGAGGTGCTGGCGTACGGCGAACGCCCGCAGGTGTTCGGCCAGCCACGCGGCGATCCGCCCGGCGTCGCCCTCGATGCCGCCGGCCGAGCGGTAGTCCGCCCGCCCGTCGGGGGTGAACAGCCTGCGGTACGCCTCCCAGTCGCCGTCGTCCACCGCCACGGCGTAGTCGGTGACCAGGGCGTCGACGGCCAGCCGGTCCATCACGGTCGCGAGCTCCACGCGCTGCGTCATCGGCTCAGTGTTGGGCACGGGGCGGGCCGCGCCAAGAGGGCGTGCCGTGTTGTTCGGTCGCCTTGATCGGCCGGCGCGGGAGAAGCCGTCCCCCGTGATCGATCAGACCCGCCGGCCCGGAACCGCGGCACCGTGTACGGGCCCGCCACACGCCCGCCACGCTCACCGTCCACCAGGACCATCCCGGTCCCGGACGGCCGGCGGCCCGCCACGGCCGCTCCCCGGACACCTGGAAGCGCGAGTGCATGACCTGGTCATCAGGCCGCGTTCACAGCCTCTTGCGTGCCGCGGGCACTCGACGGCCCGGGCTGCTCCACGCCACGTCGAGGCCGTCTCGTGGCGCAACTGCGGAGGACCTCGCGTCCGGGCCGGCGGCCGCCGTTCGGATCACCCGAGGTGGCCCTTCAGGTGATTGCCGGACGCCTGGTGAGCCGGACAGCCGTCGCACGGGGTACGACGTCCCCGGCAGAGAACGTGTCCGGAACGCCGTGAGGAGCTTGGGGATGTACGCAGCAGTCCGGCGGTACGAAGGAGTGACCGATGCGGCCGAGGCGGCACGTCTCGTGAACGAGGGGTTCGTGCCGCTCATGCGTCAAGTCGCAGGCTTCGTGGCCTACTACTGGATCGATGCCGGGGACGGAGTGATGGTCTCGGCCAGCGTCTTCCAGGACCAGGCCGGCGCCGAAGAATCGATCTTGAGGGCTGCGGGCTTCGTGCGGGACAACCTCGCGTCACTGCTTCCCCACCCTCCCCAGGTCATGACCGGCGAGGTGGTGGCTTCCGCATGACGGCGTTCGGTCCGGCCGTACGAGGTGGTTCCCACAGGGCTGTACCGGCCTGCCCTGCCCACATGACCGGTCTTCTCGGCGAGCTGCCGTCAGCTGCACAAGGGACCGCGAACGAGGCTTGACGTGGGTCATCGGGCCGCGTTCACGGACTGCGAGGGCACGTGCGTGAGCGCCGGGCCGCATCGACTCCGTTGAACAAGCCCGCCGGAGTGCGGATCATGAAGCCATGATGAAGCGGACGAAGAAGGCGGCTCCGGCCGAGGGGCCGGAGCGTGAGCCCGAGTTCTCGGCGTACCAGCGGGCGGTGCGGAACCCGGCTCCTCGCGGCCCCCGTGGTGCCCGCTCCTGAACCCTGGCAGCCCGTCGTACGCCTCTCGCACTACGCCCCCGGCCCGTACGCCGACCGGGACGTGTGGCGGGAGCGGCTGCGGACGGCACCCGCGCGCGGGCAGTGGGACCCGGAGCGCGGCCTGCGCCTCGCCCCGCTGCCGCACCGGTCGCTGCAACCGGGCGTCGCGCGGGAGGCGGCGGCCCGGTGCGCCGACGAGTGGATCGTGGGCATCGAGGACGTCACGCCGCCGGCGAGGGAGATCCACGGGCTGGTGCGGGCCGGCGGACCGACGCGGGCGCGCGAGCCGCTGCCCGGAAGGCGGCCGTACCCGCTGGACGACGACGCGCTCACACACCTGATCCCCGGAGGTTCCGCATGACACGCCCCGTCACCGTGGTCACCGGCGGCAGCCGGGGGATCGGCGCCGCGACCTGCCTGCGGCTGGCGGCCGACGGGCACGACGTGGCGGTCGGGTACGTCCGGGCCGCCGACGCCGCCGAGGCGGTGGCCGACGGGGTGCGGGCGGCGGGCGGCCGCTGCGTCACCGTGCGTGTGGACACGTCGGTCGACGCGGACGTGGAGCGGCTCTTCGACACCGCCGAGCGGCGGCTGGGGGCGGTCACGGGACTGGTGAACAACGCCGGGGTGACCGGCCCGCTGGGCCGGCTGGCCGACGCGGACCCGGCCGGGCTGCGCCGGGTCGTGGACGTCAACCTGCTGGGCACGCTGCTGTGCTCCCGGCGGGCCGCGCAGCTCATGTCCGCGCGGGGCGGCGGAGCGATCGTGAACGTGTCGTCGGCCGCCGCGACCCTGGGCAGCCCCGGCGAGTACGTCCACTACGCGGCGGCCAAGGCCGCGGTCGACGCCCTGACCGTGGGCCTGGCCAAGGAGCTCGGCCCGGACGGCGTGCGGGTCAACGCCGTCGCCCCCGGGGTGATCGACACCGAGATGCACGCGGCGATGGGCGACCCGGACCGCCCCCACCGGGCGGCGGCCGCGATCCCGCTGCGCCGGCCGGGGCGGGTGGAGGAGATCGCGGCGGCCGTGGCATGGCTGCTGTCGCCGGACGCGTCGTACGCGACGGGGGCGGTGCTGCGGGTGGCGGGCGGGCGGTGAGCGTTCGTCAGGTGCCCGCGCGCAGGCGCTGGAACGCCGTCGGGGCGGGGCGGGCGGACAGGAAGGCGCCGATCCGGCGGGCGCAGGCGGCGGGGTCCAGGACGCCGGTGTCGCACTCGACGTCGTAGACGCCGTGTGCGTGCACCTGCCGCAGCTGGCGGGCGGCGAGTCCGGGCGGGCGGTCGCCGCGCTCGCGCTCGCGCCGCTCCAGTTCGGCGAGGGGGCAGTGCACGCCGACGAGGACCACGTCCCGCGGCTCGAAGAGCGCGAGGCAGTCACGCAGGCGCCACTCGGCGCTGAGGACGTGGTCCATGACGACGTTGTTGCCGGCGGCGGCCATGCCGGCGACCGCGCGGTGGTAGCCCTGCCAGGTGCGGTGCAGGACAGTGTCCAGCTCGTCCGGCGGGACCGGGGCGTGGGACCGCATCGCGTGGAACGCGTCGGCCGGCATGTGGAAGTACGGCTCGTCCAGCAGCCGCAGCAGCTCGGCCGCGATGCTGGACTTGCCCGAACTGGACGTGCCGTTGAGGAAGACGATCAGACCGCGGCGCGCCGGCACGTCGGTGAGGTGTCTCATGGCACGGCCCTCCCGGGTGTCGCGCGGATCTGCCGGGTGCCGCCGGCCCGGACGGCGACGGCCCCCGGGGCGCTTGGGTTCAAGGGGTCGTCGCAACACCACTTGGTTTCAGGTGGTGAGTAGATCACGTAGACGCTCGGCTGGGGTATCCCAGCCGAGCGTCTCGCGTGGGCGGCCGTTGAGTTCCTGGGCGACGTGTTCGAGGTCTTCGGGGCTGTGGACGCTCAGGTCGGTGCCTTTCGGGAAGTACTGCCGCAGCAGCCCGTTCGTGTTCTCGTTCGAGCCGCGTGGCCAGGGCGAGGCGGGGTCGCAGAAGTAGACGGGCATGTCGGTGGCCATGGTGAACTGCTTGTGGCGTGCCATCTCGCTGCCCTGGTCCCACGTGAGGGAGCCGCGCAGGTGGGCGGGCGGGTCAAGATCGTGGCGACGAGGCCGTCGCGGACGGTTTCGGCGTCGTGGGCTCCGCCGGCGAGGTGGACCAGCATGGTGTAGCGGGTGCTGCGCTCGACCAGGGTGGCGATCGCGGAACGGCCGCCTGCGCCGATGATCAGGTCGCCTTCAGTGACCGGGCACCGCCCGGTCCTCGATGTCGGCGGGGCGGTCGCTGAGCATCACCATCGGGTCGATGAACCGTGGGGTGCGCCGCTGGGGGGTCCCGGCGTGGTCTGCGGCGGGTCCGGCCGGAGCGGATGGCTGCCTGCACTTCCCGTTTCAGGCCGCCGCGGGCCTGGAAATACAGCGCCTGGTAGACCGTCTCCACGACGTCGCCGATCCCGATGTCGTCCTTGACGCCGCCCGCGACACCGACGAGCAGTACGGCCTCGGGGTCCAGCCACGTCAGTACCCGGTCGGTGAGCGTGGCCGCCGTGAGTGTGCCTTCGCCCATGTTGATGAGGACCACCTGCCAAGGCGAGTCGGGGAGTTGGCCCAGCTTGGCCTTGGTTCCGTAGCGCGGGTGGGTGAGTGTCTCGATGTCCGTGAGGTGCTCCCGTATCGCGTCGTACTCCAGCGGCAGCGCGGTGAGGACGGCCACGGTTCTCTTTGCCTCCGGCACGTTTCCACGGTACTTGGCAGGCGTGCCGTGCCCGAGCCCCCGAGTCCTAGCGGATCGGCTGTGCGCGCCACTCGTTGATCAGGGAGCGTGCCGTCTCCTGGGTTGCGTCCTTGTCGAAGTGTTCCGTCTGCCAGGTCGTTGAGCGCAGGTCGCCGCGGTTTCGGTAGGTGCGCATGATCCGTACGTGGTCGTGGCGGGCCACGAAGTCCCGTAGGTGGCGCTCGTCGCGCCATACGGAGACCGATCCGGACCGGGAGCGCGACAGGCCGGGGACGCTCCACAGCCAGAGTCCGACCGCCCCCTCGACATCGCCCCAGGTGTGCCGCAGGGCGGCGCCGGCGATGGTGATGCCGACCGAGGTCCACGGGCGGTACGGCGCGAAGTCCGTGACGCTCACGACCGCCGCGCCGCCCGGCTCGCCGGTGTGCTCCGCCGGGCCGGGCTTCCACGGGGCGAACCAGATGGTGGCCGACATGGAATCTCCTCGCCGAGATAGAACTGATTGCCGCTAAAACTGCACGGCCGGTCGTGCTAATATAGCGGATCCTGATGCCTGACCGAGGAGCTCGAGAATGAAACCAGTCGAGGCAGCCGCGAGCATCGTCCTGAATACCGCCGCCCTGATCCCGGGGCGTCTGGCGGGCAAGGGAACCTTCGCCCTGTTCCACATGCCACTCGTGCGGAGCGAGGTGCGGTCCTCCGAGCGTGAGCTGTTCGAGAAGGCCGAGGTCTCCCACGTGGACGTGGGGGACGGCAAGCGCGCGGTCACCTACCGCTGGGGCAACGGCAGCCGCCCCGTGCTGCTGGTGCACGGATGGCAGTCACGAGCCTCCCGGCTGTCCGCCTTCATTCCGGAACTGCTCGACCGCGGCCACAGCGTCGTCGCCTTCGACGCGCCGGGTCACGGTGGCTCGGGCGGTCGTGGCACCACGATCCTGGACTACCGGGACATCGTTTCCGCACTGCACGACCAGTACGGCACGTTCGACTGTCTGATCGCCCACTCCATGGGGGTGCTGGGGTCGTCCTACGCGCTGAAGCACGGGGTGAAGGCGCAGAAGGTCGTCGCCATCAGCGGGGTCTGCGACTTCGACTACCTGGTGGAGGAGTTCTGCGCCGAGCTCAAGCTGAGCGGCCGGCTCAAGGCACGGCTGCACGACGAGATCCGTGCGAACCTCTTCCCCGACCTGCCTCTCGCCGAGGTGCCCTACTCGATCACGGACATCACCGGGATCCTGCGCGCACCGCTGCTGGTGATCCACGACGAGGACGACACCCGGATCAAGGCCGCACAGGGCCGTCGTCTGGCAGCGGCCTTCGGTGACCAGGCGCGGCTGGTCGTCACGAGCGGCCTCGGGCACCGCCGTATCCTCGGCGACGCGGAGGTCATCCGTACCGTGCTGGACTTCGTCGCCGACGGCCCCGGTCCTGTCAGTGGTGGGGCGGATGCGCGCGCGGACGTCAGGGATTGAGGCGTACGCCGCTCACGGAGGATTGACCCTAAGAGCACGAACGTCCAGTCATTTGCTATGCTTCTGTCGCCTCAGTGGAGTCGAGAAAGTCCGGTTCCAGGAGAGTAGGTGCGTATGGGTGTAGCAGGAACACAATCCGACGGCCGGGTCGCGCGCGGTAACCAGACCCGGCAACTGATCCTCGGTCGTGCGGTGGAGATCGCGTCCGTGGAGGGCCTCGCGGCGCTGTCCATGGGGCAACTCGCCAGTGAGCTGAACCTGAGCAAGAGCGGTGTGTTCGCGCTGTTCGGTTCCAAGGAGGATCTCCAGCTCGCCACGATCCGCGCGGCGATCACGGTGTATCTGGAGCATGTGGTCCAGCCCGCCCGTGATCTGCCCGCCGGCGTCGGTCGGCTCTGGCGGCTGTGCACGGGCTGGCTTACGTACTCCCGTGAACGCGTCTTCCCCGGCGGCTGCTTCTTCTACTCGGTCTCCGCCGAGTACGACGCCCGCGAGGGAAAGGTCCACGACACGCTCGCCGCCGCCCGCACCAACTGGCTCTCCTACGTGGAGCAGGTTGCGCGGGAGGCCCAGCTGGTGGGTGAGCTGTCGGCCGACGCCGACATCCCGCAGCTCGTCTTCGAGCTGGTGGCGTTCCTGGAGCTGGCGAACGCCGAGTCCGTCCTGCACGACGACTTCGCGTGCTACGACAGGGCGGCCAAGGCCGTACTGACCCGCCTGCGCATGGTGGCCACCGATCCGTCGGTGTTGCCTGCCACTGTCTGACGCCCCGGCCCCGCCCCGCCCCGCCTTGCCCCGGCACGAACCACGGCCGGGGCGAGGGCCCGTCAGGGCCCGTCTCCCGCCTCGCCCGTCACGCACCGATCGCGTGCACACCACCGTCGACGTGCACGATCTCGCCCGTGGTCCGGGGGAACCAGTCGGACAGCAGGGCCACGACGCCGCGGGCCGCCGGTTCGGGGTCGGAGAGGTCCCAGCCGACGGGGGCACGGGTCTCCCAGACCTCGCGGAAGGTCTCGAACCCCGGAATGTTCCTGGCCGCCGTGGTCTTGATCGGTCCCGCGGCCACCAGGTTGCAGCGGATGCCGCGCGCCCCGAGATCACGGGCGACATAGCGCGAGGTGGCTTCGAGCGCCGCCTTGGCCACGCCCATCCAGTCGTACGCCGGCCAGGCCGTGCTCGCGTCGAAGTCGAGACCCACGATCGCCCCGCCGTCCTCCTTCATGAGCGGCAGGCACGCCATGGCGAGCGACTTGAGGGAGTAGGCGGACACCTCGACGGCGGTCGCCACCGACTCCCAGCCGGTGGCCAGGAAGTTGCCTCCCAGCGCGTCCTGCGGAGCGAAGGCTATGGAGTGCACGACGCCGTCGAGGCGCGCGTCCCCGCCCGCCAGTTCACGGACGCGGTCGGCGAGGCCTTCGAGGTGTTCCTTGTTCTGGACGTCGAGTCCGATGACAGGGGCCGGCTTCGGCAGCCGCCTGGCGATCCGTTCGACGAGGCTGATCCGGCCGTAACCGGTGAGGATCACCTCGGCGCCCTGTTCCTGGGCGAGCCGGGCGGTGTGGAAGGCGATCGAGGATTCCATCAGGACGCCCGTCACCAGGACGCGCTTGCCCGCGAGAAGACCGCTCATCGTGTCGTCACCTCGTCCTGCCGGCCGGCGGCGGTGGATTGCTCGCCGGTGACGAACCGGACGATCTCGTCGACGACAGCGGGGGACCCGAGGATCCGCCGGTGTCCGAACCTGCGGGTGGTGACCAGGCGCGCCCGGTCACCGAAGACCCCGGCGATGCGCTCCGTCTGCTCCACGCCGACGGCCTCGTCGTTCTCGTCGTGGATCAGGAGGAGCGGGACCTGTACGAGGGGGGCGTGGTGGAGGACCGAGAACCGGGTCCACATGTCCTCACCGGGGTAGAGGTCGTGCTCCAGACGGTGCCGGACCTCGTCCTCCAGCCGCGGCCCCAGTCCCGCGTGGGCGCAGAACGAGTCGACCAGGTAACCGAAGTCGGGTACCGCGCTGATGGCCACGAGCCGGTCCGCGCGCAGCCCCCGCGACAGTGACAGGAAGGTGGCCAGGGCGCCGAAGGAGTGGCCCACGACGGCCGCGAAGTCCCCGTGCGAGCGGTGCAGTTCGGTGATGACGGCGCGGTACTCCAGGAGGGTCGTGCCCTCACCGCCGGACTCCCCGTGCCCCGCCGCGTCGAAGGACACCGGGCTGTAACCCAGCTCGACCAGCCGGGCGACGAGTTTGGCGTAACGCGACGCGCGCGACTCCCAGCCGTGCACCAGCAGCACCGGACGCGGACCCTCGCCCCAGGCGTAGGTGACGACCGTCGTGCCGTCGACGGTCAGCTCGTCGGTCCGCGCGCTCTCGATGACCGCCCGTTCGTCGGGCCGTGGTCGACTGCGTCCCTGGGGCCGACGGAAGAGATCGAACAGCTTCTCCCCTTCGGCGCTCGGGGCCGAGTCGCCGGCCCACGTCATGAGATCCATGGCAAACGTCTCCAGGTCGGTTCGATGGAAGCGACATTCTAGCACGACTGTTCGTGCTTATTCATGGAAAAGGTCGGCGGTCGCCCAGGGTGGTTGCGGATTTCGGCTGCGGGATCAGGAAAGTAAACGCACGATCGTGCTACTGTGTCGATGTCAGCACTCCCCTCTGGAGGACGTCATGACGCTCTCGCATCACGCACCTCGCCGCTCCGGGGCCGTGGAGGACCGGCAGGCCGGTCCCAACCAGCGGTTCAAGGATCTTCTGGACGCGGAGATAGACGCCAAGCTCCTCAGGAACTGGCCCACGGAGACCGCCGACACGGCGCGTCCCCAGAAGGGGGCCAGGCCGTGACCGACTCGGAAACCGCAAGCGAGAGCGCGCCACGAGCGCGTCTCGGCATCGCCGTCGCCTCCGGCATGCTCAAAGGGGTCTACGGGCACGGCGTGCTGTCCGCCTTCGAGGAACGCGGACTGCGCGCCGACGTGTACGGCACGGCCTCGTCGTCGGGGCTGTCCGGTGGCCTTGCCGCGATCGGCCGGGCACGTGCGGTCGGCGTGGACTACTGGCTGGGCGCCGCCTCGGCCGCCGTCGACAAGGGCATGAGCACCGTGGCCCTCGACAGCATCACGGAGTACGGCCCCACTCTGCGCGAGGGGCTCTTCCGGCCCGGCACCCCGGAGTTCCTGCTGGCCACCAGCAAGGTCACCGACGCTGCAGCCGCCGAGACCACCCAGGGGCCCGGTGCCAAGGCCCTCGGCAAGCAGCTGCTGCGCAACATCTTCACCGGGGACCGGGGCTGGGTCGAGCAGAACCTGGCTCCCGCCGTGTTCTCCACGCGGGCCGAGCCCGGCACCGGCCGGCCGCGCCTGACGCCGGAGAACCACGACGCGGTCGCCTACGCCTCGACCCGTATGCTGCACGCCTGGGCGATTCCCGCCGAGGTCGACGGGGAGGCCTACATCGACGCCTCGTACACCTGTTCCTGTCCGGCGCGCGAGGTCGCCGCCCGGGACGTGGACGTGCTGATCGCGATCGGCTCCGACCCGTTCCCGCTCTTCCGTGACCTGTACGCCTCCGAGGAGATCGTCGACGGCTCCGAGCTGGACGGGGCGCGGGTCCTCGTCGTCAAGCCGGACGCCGACCTCAAGGACCTGGGCGTGGACTACGCCGTCGCCAGCGCCGAAGGGCTCACCAAGGCGTACGGCATCGGACTCGCCGACGGCCACCGATTCATGGACGCACACCCGGAGTTGGCAGCTGTGCCGACCGCACACCAGGAAGGCGTCGCGTGACCCACGTCGTCACCGAGCAGTGCGTGCACTGCAAGTTCGCCGAATGCATCACCTACTGCCCGGTCGCCTGCTTCCGCGAGGCGGGCACGTTCCTCGTGATCGACCCCGAGGAGTGCATCGACTGCGGCAACTGCGTGGAGGCGTGTCCGGCCGACGCCATCTACCCGGAGGACGAGCTGCCGCCCGAGCTGCAGCCTGCCCTTGAGTGGAACAGCCGGCTCGCACTCCAGCTGCCGCTGGCCACCACCGACGTGGCGCCGCTCGCCGACGCCGAGGACTGGGTCGGACGGCCGGACAAGTGGCGCACGCTCAAGGGGGAAGAGGCCGTCCGCGTCGACTCTCCCTGACCTCGGACCGGCCGGAGAGCGGGCCCGAGCCGTGCCGCGAGTCTCCTGACGGGCCTGCTCCCGGGCGCCGGGCCGGACGCCGAGTCAATTGCGGATGAGCATCTTCCGTATGCGTTTGGAGCACTGATGAATCACGCAGCGCGGGTCGAGGAGGAAATCTTCGTCACGGCTTCCGCCGAGTCCGTCTACCGTGCGGTGAGCGACGTCCGGCGCATGGGCGAGTGGAGCCCGGAATGCGTGGGTGCCTGGTCCCGGAGCAAACGGTTCGAGCCGGGAACACGTTTCATCGGGTGGAATCACAAGCGCCTGTGGTTCTGGTTCACCTCGTGCACCGTCGTGCGCGCCGAATACCCAAGCGACTTCGCCTTCACGGTACATACGTTCGGAATGCCGGTCGCCCTGTGGGGCTACCGCTTCGAGGACCGGAATAGCGGCTGCCTGGTGACGGAGTACTGGGAGGACCGGCGAACCGGTCGCAGCGCCCCGCTCGCCAGACTTCTCGGGCTGGTCTTCACGGGCACCCCGGCGAAGCGCCGCGCCGAGGCCAACCGGAAGGGCATGCGCGCCACGCTCGACAGGCTCAAGGCGGTGGCGGAGAGAGCCTGATGCCTTGTCCGCGTGCCGCCGTCAACCGCGCCGTGAACAATGAACCATCTCCCTGGAGACGAGCACCAGAATGAACACATCCGCATTATCCGCCGGCATTTCGGCCGGCGACGCGATCGCCCTGCACCGTGCGCACCTGAGCCGGGGCCGCAGCCAACTCGCGGCGATGTTCGGCAATCTCGTCGAGCGGTCCGCGTCCGGCGCCCGCGTCACCACCACCGACGGCCAGGAGTTCCTCAACTGCGGCGGCTACGGAGTCTTCTTCACCGGAGCCGGGCACCCGCGCATCGTCGCGGCGGTACAACAGCAGATCCAGACGCAGGCCCTGTCCACCCGTCTCTTCCTCGACCCCGTCGTCGGACTCGCCGCGCAGGCGCTGACCTCCGTCGCGCCGGCCGGGCTCGACCGGGTCCACTTCTCCGGGTCCGGTACCGAGGCCACGGAGACGGCCGTCAAACTGGCGAGGGCGCACGGGAAGCGCCGGCTGATCTCGATGGAGAACGGCTATCACGGCAAGACCGCCGGAGCCCTGTCCCTGACGGCGAACCCCTTCTACCAGGATCCGTTCCGGCCACTGCTGCCCGACGTACGGCACGTCCCCTTCGGTGACACCGCCGCGCTGGCCACAGCCCTCGCGACGGGCGACGGCGACGCCTGCGTCGTACTCGAACCGGTCCAGAGCGAGGCCGGTGTGATCATGCCGCCGCCCGGCTACCTCAAGGAAGTGGCGGCCCTGTGCCGCGAGCACAACGCCTTCCTGGTGGTCGACGAGGTGATGACCGGACTGGGACGGCTGGGCGCCTGGTGGGGATGCGACCTCGCGGAGGTGCGGCCGGACGTCCTGCTGATCGGCAAGGCCCTGTCCGGTGGCGTGGTCCCGGTGGCCGCCGCGCTGGCCACCCCGGAGGTGTTCGCCCCCTTCGACGCAGATCCCTTCCTGCACACGTCCACCTACTCCGGGGCACCCATCGCGATGGCCGCGGCCCGCGCCACCATCGAGGTGATCCGCGACGAGGAACTGGTCGACCGGGCCGCCGGGACAGGCGCCCGGCTGCTGGCCGGGCTGCGTGCCATCGCTGCCGACCGGGCCCCCGGACTGGTCATTGAGGTGCGCGGGGCCGGCCTGCTCATCGGCCTCGAACTCGTCGACGCCAGCCAGGCCGGGGAACTGCTGCTGGAGCTGGTCGACCGCCACGTGGTGGTCAACCACTCGCTCAACGCGCACCCCGTCGTACGCATCACCCCGCCCGCCGTCATCGCCCCCGACGAGGAGACCCAGCTGCTGGAAGCGGTGGACGGGGCGCTGGCGGCCATGGCGAAGAAGTTCTGAGACCTCCACAGTTCTGAGATGTCCACCCCGTCAATCCGACGCCTGCGAGAGACCACGACATGGCAACGCCGATCAAGACCGTCCTGCTCACCGGCGGCTCCGGAGTGCTCGGCACCGCGCTCATACCGCAGCTGCGGCATCACCGCGTGATCGCCCTGGCCCATCGAAACAAGCCCGCCGGCTGCCACCGGGTGGTGCCCGCGGACGTCTCCCGGCCCTTGCTGGGCCTGGACCCCGCCGCCTACCGCGAACTCTGCGCCGAGGTGGACGTCGTGATCCACGCCGCCGGCATGGTGAAGTTCAGCAGCACCGCGGAGGAGATGAACACCCTCAACGTGCGGGGCGCCCAGGGCATGTCCCGGTTCGCCGTCGACGCCGACGCACCGCTCATCCACGTCAGCACGGCCTACGTCGCACGCGCGGAGGAGATCCGGGCCGCGGGCGGAGACCAGGCGGGCCGGGCCGGCAGCAGCCCCTCGCTGTACGTGACCTCCAAGCTCGCCGGCGAGAAGATCGTCCGGGACAGCGGCGCCCAGGCCGTGATCGTCCGTCCGTCGATCATCATCGGTGACTCCGTCACGGGTGAGATCTCCGAGGCTCAGGGGCTGCACACCTTCGCCCACAACATCCTGCGCAACCGGCTGCCCTTCGTACCCAGCGACCCCACGGGCTACGTCGACTTCGTCCCCCAGGACCTGGTCGCCCGGGCCGTCGTGACGCTGCTCGACCAGGATGTGCGGGACGGGGAGTACTGGCTCAGCAGCGGGGCCCACGCCCTGACCTCGCACCGGCTGACCGAAGTGATCATCGAGGAGGCGGCCGACCGGGGCATCACGGTCAACCCCGTGCGCGTCCTCTCCCCGGACATCGTGGAACGCCTGGTGCGCCCCGCGTTCTTCGACGTGGTGCCCGACTCGGCGAAGACACGGCTCGACCGGCTGCTGGACATGAGCGCCGTGCTCTTCCACGAGCACCCCATCCCCAGTTCGCTGACCGAGATCCCCGGCTGCGAGTCCGCGGCGGACGTCAGGGCCAGCGAGAACGCGTGGCGGGCCTCCATCCGCCATCTGATCCAGAACCGGTACAAGGTCTACGCCACGGCCTGACCGCCCAGGTGTGGGAAGGAAACCATGAGCGCGGAGCAAGCCTTCGGGCACCCGCAGAACTACCGCACCACGCGGGCGGAGTACCTCGGCGCCTTCGCCGTGGCCGCCGTCGCCTTCCTGTGGCACGTGGACGAGGTGCGCTGGGGACCGGCGATCCTGCTTTTCGCCTACATCGACATCATCGGCTACATCCCGGGCCTGATCGCCTACCACCTGTCCGAGGACGGGCGGATCCACCCGGTGTTCCACATCTTGTACAACGTCATGCACACCTGGCTGTCCGCCGGCGCGGTGATACTGCTGTGGGTCTGGCTGGTGGGCCCGGAGTGGGCGCTGCTGGTCGTCCCCCTGCACCTGTTCGGCGACCGCGGTCTGCTGGGCAACTACGCCAAGCCGGTCGCCGAGCCGTTCGAGCACTTCGAGACCGGCCGCCAGAAGGCCTTCCACGCCGCACAGCGGGCACGGGTGCGGTCCATATGACGGCGGCGCGGCCGGACGTCCTGGAGAACATCTCCACGTACGCCGATCACCCCAGCGGGTTCCTCGCCTACAACGACGACGTGGAGCACTTCACCTCCGCGTCCGTGCCCGGTGTCATCTCCTACCGGCGGCGCGGGTCGACCGTGTTCGTCTTCGGCGGGCCGTTCGCGCCCGCCGAGCACCGCGCCGCGCTCCTGGCCGAGTTCCAGGAGCGGGTGGCCGGCCGCAGACAGCGGCTGGTGGCCGTCCAGGTCCGGGCCGGGGACCTGGACGTCTTCGCCGGCCGCGACTGGACGGTCAACCAGCTGGGCAGCTCGTACAGCGTCGACCTGAGACGCTTCTCGCTCAAGGGCAAGGCGCTGGCCAAGATCCGGCAGAACACGGCCCGGGCCAGACGGGAGAAGGTGTCGGTCCGTGAGGTGCCGGCCGTCGACCCGCCGCCCGAACTGGACGAGATCGACCGCAGCTGGCTCCGCGACAAGGGCCGGCACGTCAAGCGGATGACCTTCCTGGCGGGCGAACGCACCGGCCGGGGCACCCCGCACCGGCGGCTGTTCGTGGCCGAACGGGACGGGGCCGTGATCGGCTACGTCTCCTACTCGCCGGCGTACGGCAGCCGCCCCGGCTGGCTGTACGACCTGACCCGGCGCACACCGCAGGCATCGGTCGGCACGGTCGAGCTGATCAACCACGTCGCCCTGCGGACGTTCACCGAGGAAGGCGGCGAGTGGCTCCACCTGGGACTCACCCCGTTCGCCGGGCTGGGCGAGGAGCCCGCCAACGCCAGCCCGGTGCTCAGCCGCATGGTGCGGCTGATCGCCGAGCGGGGCACGTTCGTCTACCCGGCCCGGTCCCAGCAGGCGTTCAAGCTCAAATGGGCGCCGCAGGTCATCGAACCCGAGTACGTGGCCTTCCGGGGCGGACCCCGGCCCTCCTCCCTCTGGCAGCTCTTCCGCATCACCAACGCCATCTGACCGACCACCCCGAGGACCACGAGATGACGAAGAACATCGCGCCCGAGGCGGACTGGGACCTGGCTCCCGACGTGCTGGCCGGAGCCCGGGAACTCACCCTCGGCCCCGAGCAGTGCGACCTGGACTACTGGCTGGCCAACGTCGCCCAGGGCACGCTCGTCGGGCTGGTGAACGGTCACCGCCCGGACGCCGTGACGCCCGAGCACATGCTCAAGCCCGGCCCGCTGCGTGACGCGCTCCTCCTCGAGTTCTCCTTCCGCTCCATCGCCGAGGACAAGGCCGCACGCGCCATCACCTCCCTGGTGCAGAACGCTCCGGACGTGAAGTCCATGGAGTTCTTCGCCACCCAGCTCGTCGACGAGGCGCGGCACGCCCAGGCGTTCCGGTCGCACATGGTGGAGGTCGGCGTCCCGGAGGCGGAACTCGACCAGGTCATCGAGGAGTACGCGGGCGAGCACCGGCGCAACGTCCTGGACCCCCTGGAGGAGTTCGGCCTGTCGGTGATGAACGGACCGCACGCCTTCGTCTCCGGAGTCGCGGTCCTCACCATCCTGGTCGAGGGAGTGCTGGCGCCCACCGGTGAACTCAGCGAGCACAAGTGGAGGTTCGTCGACCCGGCGGCGGCGAGCGTGGAGCGCGGAGCGGGCATCGACGAGATCCGGCACCTGACCGTCGGCAGCGAGATCGTCAAGCGGCACCTGGAGCTTGACCCGTCGCTCAAGGAGCACCTGGCGGACGTGGTCCGGCGCGGCAACGAGCTGTGGGCCCAGTTGCCGGTGCTGGCGGTGCTGCAACGCCGGGAGGAACTGTTCCAGGAGGGCGTCCAGCAGCTCGCCGATGTCATCGGCGACCACGAGATCTGGGCGGGCCGCCGCCTGCTGGACACCACTCCGGACGAAAGGATCGCCACCGCCCTGCAGTGGTCCGTCGAGACCCAGACCGTCCGCCTGGCGTACATGGGGATGAGCGAATGAGCGATCGGTCCGGACGTCCGGCAGCGGACACCGGGGCCGACCGGCTGACGGTGTCGCTGCCGGACGGAGCCGATCTGGCGGTGCTCCACTGGCCGGGGCAGGTGGGCGAGCCGCTGGTGGTCGTGTGGCCCGCACTCGGTGTGCGGGCGCGGTTCTACCGGCGTTTCGCCGCCGCGCTGGCGGCGCACGGCCTGGGCGTGGCGGTCGCCGATCTGCGCGGGCAGGGCAACAGCCTGCCCCGGCCGAACTCCTCGGCCCGCTACGGCTACCACGAACTCGCCACGGTGGACTACCCCGCCGTGGTCGGCGCCCTGCGCGAACGGGCGCCGGGCAGCCCGGTGTTCCTGCTGGGGCACAGCATCGGCGGGCAGATCGGCCTGATGTACGCGGCCAGGAATCCGTCCTCGCTGGACGGCGTCCTGCTGGTCGCGGCGGGTACTCCGCACTTCCGCAGCTATCCGGGGCTGACCGGGCTGATTCCGCTCCTCGGTACCAACACCGTCGCGGCCGTCGCCCGGCTCCGCGGCTACTGGCCGGGCGACGTGCTGCGCTTCGCGGGCCGTCAGTCCCGGGTGCTGGTCGCCGACTGGGCCCGGATGGCCCGTACCGGCCGCTACCGCCCGGCCGGCGCCGACGTCGACTACGAGCAGCTGATCGCGGGCCTTGGCCTGCCGGTGCTTGCGGTGTCGGTCGGAGGCGACCTGCTGGCCCCGGCCAGCGCGGTGGACGCCCTGTGCCGGCTGCTGCCGGGCGCCGAGGTGTCCCGCCGGCACCACGCCGAACGACTCAGCCACACCGCATGGGCCAACCGGCCCGAGCCGATCGCCAGGGAGATCGGCAGCTGGATCGACAGCACGCTCGCGGGCAAACCCTGGACCGGACCCACAGGAGACGACGATGAGGTTTCTTGAGCCGGAGCGCGAGACTCTGGAAAAGTTCCTGCCCGGACTGGACGACCGGCTGGCCGACCTCCCACTGAAGGAACGGGAACGGCCGCGGGGTCCCGCGCTGACTCTGTTCAGGGAAGCGGGCGGCCCCGGCCTCGTGGTGCCCGCGGAACACGGCGGCCTGGGGGCGAGCGCCGTGCAGGCCGTACGGCTGCAGCGTGCCGTGGCCTCGCGCAGTCCGTCCCTGGCGGTGGCCACCACCATGCACCACTTCTCGGTCGCGGGCCTGATCCAGGCGTACGAGGCCACCAAGGGCATGGAGTGGATGCTGCTCCAGGCGGTCGCCGACCAGCGGCTGCTGATGGCCTCCGGGTTCGCCGAGGGCAGGTCGGGACAGTCGATCCTCACGTCCTCCATCTCGGCCAGGCAGGACGGCGACGACATCGTCCTCAACGGGGCCAAGAAGCCCTGCAGCCTGTCCGCGTCGATGGATCTGCTGACCGCGTCGGTGACCCTCGACACCGGCAACGGCCCGCAGCTCGCCGTGGCGCTCGTCTCCGCCGCCACCCCCGGCATCTCCGTGCACCCGTTCTGGGGCACCCCGGCGCTGGCGGGTGCCGAGAGCGACGAGGTGCGGCTGGCGGACGTCCGGGTGCCCGCGGACATGGTGGTCCGCACCGAGCTGGGCGAGGACGGCAGTCTGGACACGATCCAGAACGTCGGCTTCATCTGGTTCGAGCTGATGATGGCGGCCTCGTATCTGGGCATGGCCGGCGCGCTGGCGGAACGGGTGCTGGCCCGGGAGCGGACGGACGTCGCCGAGCGGGCCCGGATCCTGGTGGAGCTGGAGGCCACGATGGGTGCCATCGTGGGCGCCGCGTCGGCGCTGGACGGCGACGGCCCCGTGGGGCAGGCGGAGTTGCTGCAGGCGCTGGTGGTCCGGTTCTCGGTGCAGGACACCATCGACCGGGTCGTCCCGCGCTGTCTGGAGTCGCTCGGCGGCATGTCGTACGTCTCCAGTGACGAGACGTCGTATCTGGCCGCGTGCGCGGCGGCCCTGAAGTTCCACCCGCCCTCGCGCGCCTGGTCCGGCCAGGCGCTGTGCACGGCCTTCGCCGACGGACCGCTGGTCCTCGGCTGACCGGCAGCCGTCGGCCGGGCCCATGATGTCCGACTTCCTGGAAGGAACCCGCAATGCCCTGCTTCATACGTGTCGAGGGACTGCTCGATAATCGGGACGCGGACGAGGTCTTCGACCGCGTACGTGACTTCGAGCGGTACGCCGACCACACCGACACCGTGCGCGAGGTCACGGTGACCGCCGCCGACGCCGGCACCGTCGATTCCGCCTGGGCGGTGAACTTCCGCGGCGGCGTCCTGCGCTGGACCGAACGGGACGTCGTCGACACCGCCACCCGGACCGTCACCTTCGAGCAGCTCACCGGGGACTTCGCCCGGTTCGTCGGGACCTGGGACGTCCGGCGGGCCGGCGACGACGTGGTCGTGCTGTTCTCCTGCGAGTTCGACATGGGCATCCCCAGCCTGGAGCCGATCATCAACCCGGTCGCCATGCGCGCCCTCGTCGACAGCATCGGGCTCATCCTGCGCGGTCTGCTGGGCGAGGACATCGAGCTCACGAGCAGCTACCGGGACACCGCGGCCGTCGGCTGAGGGCACTCCGGTCGGCGCGGGGGCGCGGTCCGCGCCCGTTGCGCCTGGCCTTCGTCTGCGCCGGCGTCGTCATGGTCTATCCCGACAGCACGGTCGTGGGGGCGGCTCTCCCCGACATGCAGGAGAAGGCTGGACATCGGGGTCTCGGGCCTGCAACGGGTCTTCGACATCTACGTCCTCACCTTCGCCTGCTTCCTGCTCACCGCCGGCACACTCGGCGATGCCCTGGGGCGCGGCCGGGTCTTCCCGGCCGGCCTGGCCGGGTTCACCGCCGCGTCGGTGGCCTGTGCGCTGGCCCCCGGCATAGCGGCACTGCTGGTGGCGCGGGCCGTGCAGGGCGTTTTCGGCGCCGTCGTCATCACCGTGTCGCTGGCCCTGAGCCGTCAGCTCTCCACCGAGGAGCGGGCGCGGGCCGCGGCGGTGGCGACCTGGGCCGGGGCGGGCGGCGTCGCCCTGGCCGCCGGTCCGATCGTCGGCGGGCCGCTCGTGGACGCGGACTTCGGGGTGGCCCTCTCCGGCAGCCTGGTCCGGCAGCGTCTGCACGCACGCTGCCGGACGTGCTGGCCACGGTCCCGCTGCCGGACGCCGCCCGCGAGGAGCTGGCCGACGCCATCGGACACGGGCAGTCGGGCGGCGCCGACGCGCTGCTGGCCGACATCCGGCGGAGCGTGCTGCGCTCGATGGGCGACCTGACGGCGGAGGGACTGCACACGGCGGTCCTGGTGGCGGCGGGCGCGGCCCTGAGCGGCGTCGCGGCGGCCGTACTGCTGCGGCGACAGGGCGCCGGTACGACGACCGGCCCCGGCGGCGACGAGCCGGACCCCGCGACGGAGCCCATGGGGCCAGGACCGACCGCACGGCCGACATCGCCGTGACGCCCTTCGTGAGGCAGGGGAGCGGCGCGGGCCCTTCGCCGTCGACCTCCTGCCCCCGTGCGGGAGGTCGACGACGCAGCCGTTCGCCGCGGGCTCACCGGCCCGCTCCGACCGGGTGCTCCGGCAGGCCGGGCCCGTGGCGGCCGGGCCGCAGGGTGACGGAGCCGGTGGGCGAACACATCGTGGCGTTCGGTGGCGTCCCGCAGTCCGCCACCGCCCGGGCGGTGGCGGACTGCGGGACGCACGGCCTGCGGCGGGACGCCACGTGGCCGACGGGAGGGTCGTCTCAGGTGCGGGCGGCCGTTGCCGGCCGGGGAAGCAGTCCCGCCTCTTCGAGGCGTGTCGTCATCAATCCGCGCGCGGGCTTGCCGCTCGCCGTGCGGA
Organism: Streptomyces cinereospinus; assembly: GCF_042430725.1. Taxonomy (NCBI): domain Bacteria; kingdom Bacillati; phylum Actinomycetota; class Actinomycetes; order Kitasatosporales; family Streptomycetaceae; genus Streptomyces; species Streptomyces cinereospinus. Next base: position 22,164 of record NZ_JBHMCY010000045.1, read on the forward strand.
CGACGGCGCTGTGCGAGACCTGGAGGACCGCTTCCGGAGCGACGGTGAAGTCCGCGGTGACGCGGGCCGCGACCCGGTCGGTGTCCACGTGCTGTCCACGCTCGGCCACGACCACCACGGCGTACGAGGCTCCGTGGGGGAGGACGACGCACTCGGCGACCCCCGGTTCCGTCGCCGCCACCTGTTCGACGTCCATGGCGAAGATCTTCGCCCCGTTCACGGAGACCCGGTCGGAACGCCGGCCGCTGAGATACAGCAGGCCCCCGTCCAGGTAGCCCAGGTCTCCCGTGTCGAACCAGGTCGTGCGATGGTCGGCGGTGCCGTCGTACCCGTTGAACAGGGTGTCCCCGCGCAGCTGTACGCGGCCCGTACCCGTCTCCGGGCAGTCGCGTCCCGCATCGTCGACGACCCGCAGACCGAGGCCGGGGATCGGGGCGCCGAGACACGCGGTGGAGACCGGGCCCCGGGTGCGGAACGCGGTGGTGAGGTCCGTGAGGCGGTGCGAGGTGGCCAGCAGGACCGCTTCGGCCAGGCCGTAGCAGAAGACCAGTGCCGACGGGTCGAACCCCCAGGGCCCGGCGGCGTCGAGGAATGTACGCACCGATTCGGCGCGGATGGGTTCCGCCCCGCAGAACACGGTGCTCCAGGCCCGGAAGAGGCCCGGATCGAGTTCCTTCCGCTCCGCCGCCTCCGAGATCCGTGCCGCCAGGTAGCGCAGCATGAAGTCGGGGAAGGCACTGTGGACGCGCTCGGCGTCCCGCACGAGACGCAGGGCCGCCAGAGGTCTGCGCAGAAAGGTGCCCGGCTCCTCCAGGACCACGTCGGCGCCCTGGACGAGCCCGGTCAGTACGCCGATGAGGCCCATGTCGTGATGGAGCGGCAGGGCGATGATGCCGGCGTGGCCCGGCTTCATGCCGGAGACGGCGCGGAGGGCCTCAATGTTGCCGAGGACCGCGCGGTGACTGAGCTGGATGGGCCGGGGCATGCCCGTGGAACCGCTCGTGTACTGGACGAAAGCGAGGTCCTCCGGTCGTCCCGGCGCGGGTTCGGCGGACGCGTCCGGGAGCAGTTCCAGTCCGAGTTCGCTCAGGCCGGGGCCGGAGATCCGGAAGGCGTGCCGCGTGCCCTGCTGTCGCGCCACCGTGGCGAGGTACTCCTCGACGACCGTCCCGGGCACGCGTGGCTTCACGGACACCGGGACCGCGCCCAGATGGATCAGTCCGAGCAGGGCGAGGAGACTCTCGCGGGAGCTGCCGAGCCGGAGCAGCACCCGGTCCCCGGGACGTACGCCCTGCCGGTCGAATCCACCGGCCGCCGCCGCGACCTGGGCGGCGAACGCGGAGTGCGTCAGTTCCTCCCGCCGGGCGGAGGTGCCGAAGGTGAGGGTCGCGCCGGCGCGGTCGGCCCGGGGGACGAGAACCTGGGCCAGGGTGTCTTCGGCGGCGGTTGCCGTGGTGTTCTCGCTCATGACGTGCCCCCGGCACCGGCGAGCATGGAACCCAGGTCGACCCGGTGGACACGCTTGGTCTCCCGGTCCATGAGGCCGAGGCGGACCCGGCCCCTGGCCACCTTGGTGCCGTCGTGCAGTTCGACGTCCTGGGCGAGGGTGAAGCTGTAGGCGGTCCGGTCCACGAGGGACGTACGGACGACGAGGCGGCCGACCGGATCCCAGTCGACCGCTTGCAGGTAGTCCAGGTGGAGTTGGAGGACCACAGCGACCTGGGTGCCCCCGCGCGCGTCGACACCGTGGGCGAGTCCCCACTCCCAGCGGCCGGTCTCCAGGAGTTGTGGGTAGACGCTGTTGTTCAGGTGCCCCGCCCAGTCGAAGTCGTTGGCGCGCAGGCCGACTTCACAGGTGTGTTCCAGCACCGGTGGTGTGACGGTTGTCATGAGGGGTGCTCTCCGCTCGTCGTCCCGCTCGTCGTCGGCCGGGCCAGGAGGACGACCACGGCGCCGGCCATGCCGCCGGTGTGGCTGATCGACAACTCCGCCGCGATGTTCCGCTCCTGGCACCAGCGGGCGATCTGTCCGTGCAGTCGCAGCCGGGGCTGCCCGGCGGGGCCGTGGCCGACCTCGATCTCGGGGAAGGTGCACGCCGGTGCACCGCCCATCGAGCTGAGGGCCTTGATGAAGGCCTCCTTGGCCGACAACAGCCCCGCCAGTGAGGCGTCCGGGTCGGGGCGGGAGCGGCAGTGGGTCCGCTCCCGCCCCGTGAACACGGCCCCGCTATCCCGCAAGTGCGGCTTCTGAGCGAGCTCCGCGACCGACTGCAGATCGAATCCGGTCGACATCGTTCGTGCGGAGGCTGGCGAAGTAGGCACGCTTCAGGTCCTCGTAGGATCGGGTCTCGATACCGGTGACTTCCCGCACCAGAGCGAACACGCTGCTCAGCTTGCGTGCGTGCACCGAGCCCTCGTGCAGCGCGTCGTCCGCGAGGCGGAACTCGTCCTCCTCGTCGGTGCGGACCCGCTCCCACCAGTTGACGAAGCCCTCGCGCTCGGTCTGGGCCTCGCGGGTCGAGCCGAAGGTCTCGCCGCCGTCGGGGCGGATCCAGGTGTACGCCATCGACAGGACGTCCTTGACGGGGTAGACCCCGGACTCCAGCAGGGCCTTGGCGAAGGCGGCGAAGTACTGCCGGTGCTGCACCTCGTCCTTCATGACCGTGTGGAAGACGTCGTGCACGAGTTCGTCCTTGCTCGTGCGGGCCGCGTGCTGGTAGGAGACACAGGCCTCGATCTCCACACAGGCCTGGAGGATGCAGACCCGGGCGTAGTTGTCGACGGGGAGGGGGCCGCGGCATTCGACGACCTCCTCCTGTTCGATCGGGTCGATGCCCGTCATCTCCATCAGCCGCCCGAAGGAGATCTCGTGGTGGGCCTCCTCCTCCAGCCAGTAGCGGGCCGACCAGGCGGCGGCGATGTGCAGGACGTCACTGCCCAGGGGGTTGGACTCGCGGATCTCGTTGGCGAGCTTGACGCCGTCCACGGCGAGCCGGATGCCGGCCGGCTGGGTGGTGAGCTCGGCGCGGGCGGCGTGCCACAGCGCGGCCTTGTCGGTCTGGCCCGCGTTCGTGAGGCGGCGCCTGCCGAAGATCTCGTCGGACGACCAGCGGCGCTGTTCGTGGTAGCTGTGCTGGGCGCGCAGCACGTCGGTGAGGGTCGCCCCTGCGCGAAGCTCCTTGACGATGTCGGTCATGATCAGCATGTGTCTCGCCTTCCGTTCGGGAGGGACTGCCGTTCAGGAGGAGGTGGGTGCGAGCTGCTTGCCGAGGACCTGGACGATCTCCTCCGCGGTGTGCTGGAGGGTCATCGTGGGCAGTTCGACGTCCTCGTCGAAGCCGGTGTCCGCGAGCGCGCCCGCGAACGCGTCGAGCAGATCGATGGAGTTGACCGCGTTCGGTGAGGCGAGGAGGACGTCCGACAAGGGCTGTCCGGCGAACACCTCCGCCTCCGTCAGATCGAGGCGCCGTGCGACATGCTGCTTGAGTTCGGCGATCAAGGTGTCTCCCCGTGTGTGTCGGACTCGGGACATGGAGGGCGGGTGTCGTGGAGGCCGCGGCGACTACTGGAGTGTCGCGGCGGACCAGTCGGGTGACCTGCCGAGCGCCGCCAGGGCGAGGTCGAGAGAGCTCGCGCCGGGCGCTGCGGGAAGGGCGGGACGGAACAGGGGTTCGGGTACGAGCCGGCGTGCGTCGTCCGGTACCCGCAGGGCGAACGTGAGGGCTGCGTCGGTGACTTCGTCGTCGAGGTCCAGCGGGATGCCGAGCGTGCGGGCGAGGTCCCAGCCGTGGATCACGTGGTCCAGGAAGTGGAACCCGATCGCGATCGTGGCGGGGAAGCGGGTGGTGGTGCTGATCTCGGGAAGGGCGAACTCCCGGGTGAACGAGTCCTGCCGGGCGAAGGCGTCGATGGCGGTCCAGGCCGCGGCACGGTACGTCGTCGCCGGGTCGTCACCGAGCACACCCGGCTGCCACGCGGCGAGGTCGTCGCCGCCTCCGGAAGCGGCAGCCGCGAAGCCGTAGTGCTGGCCCACCATGTGGGCCATGAGGTCGCGGAGCGTCCAGCTCGCACAGGGCGTCGGCAGGTCCCAGTCACCCGGGTTGGCCTGCTGCACCAGACGCACGGTCTCCAACACAGCTGTCCGGTCGAGCCTCCGGATTTCCATGCGAGTCCCTCCAAGAATGACGATCCGAGCAGGAACATTAGCACGATCGTGCGTTCATTTTTAGATCCACGGAACGGAAAAAGGGCCCGGCCGGTGCGGCCGGGCCCTCGGTCCGTCCCGCTCGGTCAGGGGCCTGTCGGTGGCTCGGGGGGCTGGGACTCGATGAAGCGGGCCAGTCTCTGTACGCCCTCGACGATCTGGTCGGCGGTCAGGGCGCTGCAGGAGAGGCGGAGGCGGCGCTCTCCGCCGCCCTCCGTGTAGAAGTCGCTCATCGGCGTCCACAGCACGCCGAAGGCGCGCGCGGAGTGCTCCAGGGCCTTGGTGTCGGCGACGAACGGGACGTCGACGACGAGGAAGAAGCCACCCGTGGGCTCGTTCCAGCTCACGCCCAGCGCACGACGGCGCTCCTCGGGGAAGTGCCGCTCCAGCTCGCCGAGGAGGGTCGTCAGGTTGGCGGCGTAATGGGCGACAGCCCCCGCGTTGGCCTCGCGCAGCCGGCAGTCGCACTCCACGAGCAGACCGCCGACGACGGCCTGGCTGATGGCCGAGGTGTTGACCGTCGTCATGCTCTTGATCTTCGACAGCTCGTCGGCGAGCAGCGAACGCCGGCCGCCGGGACCGACGACCTCCTGGTCGGCGACGACATACCCGACGCGCGCGCCGGGCATCGCGGTCTTGGCGAACGATCCCAGGTGGAGCACCCGCCGTTCGCGGTCCATCGACTTCAGGGTGGGGAGGTTGGACCCGGCCCGGACGAAGAACCCGTACGGATCGTCCTCCAGGATCAGCAGGTCCTCCTCCGCGGCGACCTGGAGCAGCCGTTCGCGGGCGGCCATGGTCATGCTGGTGCCCGAGGGATTGGCGAAGTCCGGGACCACGTACACCGCGCGCGGCCGTTTGCCGGCCCGGCGCAGCCCGCGCGCGGCGGCCAGGAACGCCTCGGGGTCGGGGCCGTCGGAGTTCTCCGGCACCGGGTGGGTCGCGATGTCGAGCAGCCGGGCGGCGCCGGTGATGCCGACGTAACAGGGCGAGCTGACCAGGAGCGTGTCCTCGGGCCCGGCGAACAGCGCCCGCAGGGTGAGCAGCATGGCCTCCTGGCAGCCGGTTGTCACGACGATCGACTCCGGCGGTACGTGGATCCGCTCATCGTTGGCCAGGGTGCGGGCGACGAGTTCGTGGATGATGCCGTTGGTGCGTCCGTACTGGAAGAGGTGGGTGCGCACCTGGTCCTTGGACCAGCCGCGGGCCTGTTCCAGGTGGTCGGTGTAGGAGCGCAGGTGGCGTGCGATGTCGTCCGTCTCGAACGTGCCCTCCGAGGGCCTGCCGGGGGCGAACGACAGCGCTTCGGGAAAGCGGGCGACGACCTCGTTGAGGAAGTTCATCGCGTCGAGCACCGGGTCGGTGAGGGAGGAGTGCAGGTCCTGGAGCGCGAGCGTCGGAGAGGCGGCGGTGTCCGTCACGGATCAGTCCTTCGTGGCGGCGTCGGCGAAGGCGCTGCGCAGGTATGCCGCGGACTGCTCCATGGCCCGGCCGGCCACGTCGAGCGTGCCGGACATGGTGTAGAAGCCGTGGGCCGTCCCCGCGTAGCGGGTCGACTCCACAGGCACCCCGCTCTCCCTGAGCCGCTGGGCATAGCTCTCGCCCTCGTCGCGCAGCGGGTCGTACTCGGCGGTGATCACCAGTGCGGGCGGCAGACCGGAGTGGTCGGGAGCGCGCAGCGGGGAGGCGAGGGGGTGGACGCCGTCCTCGGGGGTGGCGAGGTAGTTGTCCCAGTACCAGCGCACCGACTTGTCGTTGAAAAGCAGCGGGTCGGTGTTCTCTCGGCGTGACGGGGTGTCCGCCAGGCAGTCCGTGTTCGGGTAGACGAGCAGCTGGGCCAGGATGTCCGGACCGCCCGCGTCACGGGCCATGAGGGTCACGGCGGCGGCCAGGTTGCCGCCGGCGCTGTCCCCCGCGACCGCCAGCCGGCTCGGGTCCCCGCCGAACTCCCCGGCGTGCTCGGCGACCCACCGTACGCCCGCGAAACAGTCCTGGGGGGCCGCCGGGAACTTGTGTTCGGGGGCCAGACGGTAGCCGACGGCGACGGTGAGGCAGCCGACGGCGTTGGTCAGGTTCCGGCAGAGCGCGTCTCCGGTGTCCAGGGAGCCCAGGGTCCAGCCCCCGCCGAAGAAGTAGACGAGCACGGGCAGCGGGCCCTGACCCGCCGGCCGGTACACGCGTACCGGGAGGGGCCCGTCGGGTCCGGGGAAGGTGAGATCGTGCACCTGGTCCACCGGCTCGGGCGTGCCGGCCCCGGCCCGGATGGAGGCGAGGTCCGCGGCCCTCGCCTCCTCCAGCGTCATCGTGTACAGCGGTTGGACGTCCTCCGCCGCTCGGCGGTCGTACATGCTCTGGAACTGCGGATCGAATGGCATGGTGCCTCCGGTTCAGGCCCGCGGGCCCGCGGGCGCGGGTGGTTCGAGTGCGAGGGTGCCGGGCAGCAGGGACGGGTCCGTCGCGACGCTGCGCAGCCGGCTGATGATGCCGTCGGCGGCCTTGGCGTAACAGCTGAAGTTCCCGTGCAGTACGGATTCGGCGTTGGCCATCTCCAGGAGTGCGACGAGTTCGAAGGCGAGCTGAGAGGAGTCCGCGGCGGCGCGGATCTCACCGGTCTCCTTGGCCTGGTCGACCATCTGCTCGACCAGGGCGAACCAGGTGCCGTGCGCGCTCGCCACGGCGTCGTGCACCTTGCCCTGGCGGGCGTCGTACTCCGCCGTGACCGAGTAGAAGAAGCACCCGCCGGGGAAGACGCGCTGCGCCGAGTGGGTGAGCCAGTTGTGGCACAGGCGCTCCAGCCGGCCGAGGCCGGCGGGCTCGTCCCGGGCGGGCTGCACCACGTACTCGATGAAGACCTTGACGGCTGCGCGTACGGTGGCGAGCTGCAGTTCCTCCTTCGATCCGAACAGGGCGAACACGCCGCTCTTGCTGAGGTCGAGCTCGCCGGCCAGGCGGCCGAGCGACAGGCCCTCCAGGCCTTCGACCGAAGCGATCTCGACGGCTCGCCGGAGGATCGTCCGGCGGGTCTGATTGCCCCGTTCGATTCGTCCGTCCGTACCTGTCCTTGGCAAGGGGTGCCTCCTCGATGTCTTCCCTTGGGGGTCGTCCGCCGCCGTGACACGCCGGTGACAGTCATTGTGTGGACGACCGTGCGGCCATTCGATTAGTGTACGCCCGTGCGGTTAGTTGGGGAGGCGGTCGCACAGGAAGAACGAGTCATGGACACGGGGGCCCCGCAGTGGCGTTGTTGACACTTCACGAGTACGAGACGGCTGCCAGAAAACGGCTGCCGAAACCTGTCTGGGACTTCCTGTCGGGCGGGAGCGGGACCGAGTCGATGCTGTCGGCCGGCCGTGCGGCCCTCGACCGGATCCGGCTGCGGCCACGCTGTCTGGTCGACGTGTCGGACTGCGATCCCGGCACCTCGGTGCTGGGCGCGAACCTCGCGGCACCCTTGGGGATCGCCCCCATGGCCTACCACCGGCTCGCCCACCCGGAAGGGGAACTCGCCACCGCTCGCGCCGCCGGCGAGGCGGGCGTGGTCTTCACCGTCAGCATGTTCGCGAGCCACACGCTCGAGGACATCGCCGCGGCGGCCACGGGGCCACTGTGGCTGCAGCTCTACTGGCTGAAACGGCGCGAACTCCTGATCGACCTTGTTCGACGGGCGGAGGCCGCCGGGTACGGCGCGCTGGTACTGACGGTCGACGCGCCCAGAGTCGCCCGCCGTCCGCGAGACCTCCGCAACGGCTTCAGCGTGCCGGAGGGTGTCCACGCGGTGAACGTCGACCCCTCGGTCATGTCCGCCTCCCATGTCGGCACCCCGGGACAGTCCGCCGTCGCGCGGCATTCCCGGGAACAGTTCGACGCCGCCATCACCTGGGCGGATCTGGCCTGGCTGCGGGAACGCACCTCCCTGCCCCTCGTACTGAAAGGCCTACTCACCGGAGAGGATGCCGAACTAGCCCTCAAGCACGAGGTCGACGGAATCATCGTGTCCAATCACGGGGGTAGACAGCTCGATTTCGCGCAACCCGCCGCGGAGGCGCTCGGGGAGATTGCCGAAGTCGTTTCCGGGCGCTGTCCGGTGATCCTCGACGGGGCGATCAGACATGGCGCCGACATTGCGAAAGCACTCTGCCTGGGCGCGGATTCCGTTTCTGTCGGACGGCCGGTCCTCTGGGGTCTTGCGCATTCCGGAAGCGTCGGTGCGGCTGGCGTGCTCCGCTTGCTGACCGAGGAGTTCGAGGAAGTCATGGCCCTGATGGGGGCGCCCCGTGTTCCGCTTTTCGGACCCGCCGGCATCACCCGGAAGTGATTCACGCTTGATCCGGTAAGTCGCAATTCTTGGTCGTCTATTCATCCTTGATTAACTTATCGACTCCGGGGTGAATGGATATTTCGGTGTGCCCGAAATCGGAATCTCAGGTCGTTGAAAATCTACTTGCCTACTCACAGGTAGTAAGCAACGATAAAGTCATCGCCGCCGAGGGGGCAGGTCGGGGGCAGGGACTAACCCATATTCTTCGATTGGTGGGGATTGCCATGGGGGGAACGGTGCCCAAAAGGTCCGTCTGCAGCGAGGGCGCCTGGATCGACGACATATTACTTGAGGGGGACAGTCGCAGAACTGCCCTTCATCTAGGCCGACCCGTGAGCCTCCTGGAACTGCGCCGGCTGGTCGTCGATCAGCAGGAGCGCCTCGAAGCCGCCGGGCTCATGACCGGGGGCAGTGTCGCCATACGCACGCCTCCCTCCCTCGCCTGCATCGTCACCATGCTGGCCGGCTGGCGTGCGGGAGCCCAGGTCGCACTGCTGGACCACCGGTTGACGACCCATGAGGTCGGCAAGGCGATCGCCCGGCTCTCGTCGCAGCTGGTCGTCGAGCCCGTCGAGGAAGTCACCGGCAGGCTCCGCGGATATTTCGAGGTCACCACCCGTATCACCCCGCTGCGTGGCGGGAGGCCGGCTGCCACGCCGCACGCACTGCTCCAGTTGAGCTCAGGCTCGACCGGTCCCTCCAAGGTGATCGGCCGCACCGTCGAAAGTCTCCTGGGGGAACTCGACCGGTACTCCCGGCTCGACGACTTTCCCCGCCGGGGCGAACGCACCGTCGTCCTCGCCTCGATCGTGCATGTCCTCGGGCTCGTCGGCGGCCTGCTGCAGGGACTTGCCGCCGGCTCGGAGGTCGTCCTCGCCAACACCCAGACGGTCGACGGAGTTCTCAATGCCATCGCCGCGGGAGACGCGCCGACCACCGTGCTCGGCGTCCCCTCCCAGGCCGCACTCCTCACCGCGTCCCAGAAGCCGCCGCGCCTTCCCCAGCTCCGTCGGATGATCGTCGGCGGTGAAATGGTCAGAACCGACGTATGGGAGCGATTCACCCGCAACTATCACGCCGATCTGGGCGTCATGTACGGTATGACCGAAGTTGGCGTCATCGCCACCGACCTCACCGGCTCCACCCGCCCCGGCCTCGCACCGGTATCCGGTATGAGAGTGCGCATCGAGGACAGGCAGATCCTGCTCGGCCTCCCGGCCAGCCCGTACGTGGGCGAGGCCGATCCGGCCCGCTTCGTGGACGGATGGCTGCGCACCAAGGACGCGGGCAGCCTCGACGAGACCACCGGCCTGCTGACGGTCCACGGAAGACTTGACTCCCAGGTCTCCATCGGCGGACTGAAGGTCGACCTGTCCGAGGTCGAGGAAACCCTCACCTCCCTGCCCGGGGTCACCGAAGCGGTCGTCGTGCAGGGCACCGGTATCGAAGCCTTCGTGACCGTGACGGACCGCAAGGTCTTCGACGGCCTCGGCGCCCTGCTCGCGGCGCGCCTCGCCCCGTACAAACGGCCCCGCACGCTGCACGACCTGTCCGAGATCCCACGTACCGTCACCGGCAAGCCGGTCCGCAACACGGAGATCCTGCGTGCCGCCGCCGCGCTGACCGCATCAGGCCGGCGTGCCGGAGATCCGGCGCACCTGGACACCGACACCGCCGGCGTCTGAACCATGCGCGGCGTCACCGTGCAGTGCGACGCCGATGACATGGCGGCCGTCGTTCACCAGCGCCGCGCAGGACACCAGACCGTCGAAGCCGGGCAGCGGGCGCGGAGCCGACCCGGCGTGCGGGCCGGGAGGCCAGTGCTCCTCGGCCGGCATGCGACGGCTCATACCGCCGCCGCGCAGTCCCTGGCCGAGTGCCTTGCCCACCGCCTCCTTCTGCGTCCACAACCACAGGAAAGCCACTGAGCGTTCCTGCTCGGGCAGCCCGCTGATCCAGGCCGCCTCCGCGGGATGAAGCCACGCCCGGGCCATCGACTCGGCGCGCAGCCGCCGTACCCCTTCCACATCTACCCCCACCTGAGCTCCGCCGGTCAGCGCGATCGCCAGAGCCCCGCGCGTGTGGGCCACGCTCACACGCACACCCGCACCGGCCCCGCCGAGAAACGGGCGGCCGCCGGGTTCGTGTTCCACCCATATCTCGGACTTCGGGACGCCGAGCACGTCGGCCGCGTTCCGCAGCAGCAGGGTGCGCGCCTTCTGGCGCTCCCCTCCGTCCGTGGTGCACCACAGCACCGTCACCGTGTCCGGGTCCATTCCCAGGCGCCTATCCATGAAGCAGGAGTCAATCAAATGACCGCAGAGGTTGAGCAGTTCGTCATCAAGGCGTTGGAGAACATGAACTACGACGTGTCCGAGGTAACCGGCGACACCCCGCTCGGCCCGGCCGGCCTGGACCTGGAGTCGCTCTCGGTCGCCGAGATCGCCATCCAGGTCGAGGACACGTACGGCGTGAAGTTCGAGGAGGACGAGATGGAGTCCGTCGCGCTCTTCACCGTCTCCGGCCTCGTCAAGGAAATAGTCGACCGGGCCTCCGCCGCTGCGGCGACCCGGTGAATGGGTGGCCGGCGACGGCCTGACACGCATGCGCCCCTCTCCGATCCGGCGCCCAGGCGCCGGATCGGAGGAGCGGAGCCAATCCGTACGTGAACTCCGAAACACACAGCCCGACAAGTAGGGACTCCGGGAATGAACCCGAAGAACGAGCGCGCGGAACTCGCGGCCGATCAGGGGCTCGGCGTGGGCAACGTGCTGACCACACTGATCGAACGAGGCACCGGCCTCGACACCTTGACCCTGACCTTCGACACCGAGGTGCACGGCCACCCGGCCTGGCAGGCCCTCACCCTGGCCCAGCTCGGGGAGGTCGTCACCGCCCGTGCCTCCACACTGCACGCCCTCGGCGTCAAGCCCCGGGACGTCGTCGCCGTCTGGGTGACGGACGGCGCCGACCAGGTCCTCAGCTACCTGGCGCTGGCCCGGCTGGGTGCGATCCCCGCGCTCATCAACGGCAGACTGCCGGCCGAACAGGCGGCCGAGTACATCAAGCGGCTGCGTGCCGTCGGGGTCATCGCCGACGTCCCGCACTGGGACGGGCTGTCCTCGGCGGGCAACACCACCCCGCTGCTCGCGGACCCGGCCGACCTGGACAAGGGCGACCCCGGCACGGCTCCGAAGCCGTACCGGCACCACGGCAACGAGCCCGTCGTCATCACCCACTCCTCCGGGACGACCGGCCTGCCCAAGGCGGTCATCCATTCCCACCACAGCCTGTTCGCGGCCATCCGCCACCGGCTGTCGCTGCCCAAGGGCCAGGGACTGGACCGGATGCTGGGCGCACTGCCGTCGGCGCACGCGGCCACCGTCATCGCCGTGAACCTCGCCCTCACCAACCGCGCCCAACTCGCCGTGATGTCCCGGCAGACCGGCTCCCTCGTGCTCGACACCATCGAGGCGTGGAAGCCGGCCAGTGTCCTCGGCTTCGCCGCCACCTGGTCGGAACTCGCGAGCGAGGACCTGTCGAAGCGCGACATGGACTCCGTACGCACCTGGTGGAACACCGGTGACTGCGCGCACGAGGCGCACATCCGCAAGCTCATCGCCACCGGCACGCGAGAGTCCGTCACCGCGCAGGGGCGGGTGCAGACCCGCGGTTCGCACTTCGTGGACGGTCTGGGCTCCTCGGAGATGGGGCACTCCCAGTTCCACATCACCCACACCCTCGACACCCACCGCTACGGCCGTTGCATCGGCAAGCCGCACGCCTTCTCCGACGTGGCGGTCGTCGACGACGACGGGGAGAAGCTGGGCGCCGACGAGGTCGGCCAGCTCGCCGTCAGCGCGCCCACGCTGTCGCTGGGCTACTGGAACGACTCGGTGACCACCTATCAGACCCGCCGGGACGGCTACTTCCTCACCGGCGACCTCGTCTACCGGGACACGGACGGCTACTACTACCACGTCGACCGTGCCGTGGACGCGGTGCAGCTCGACGATGGCCACCGCCTCTACACCATGCTGTGCGAGGAGCGGGTGCTGGCGGACTGCGGCGACGTGCTGGAGTGCACGGTCGTGGCCGTGCCGACCGACGGCAAGGTCGTCACCTCCGTCCTGCTCGTGCTGGACACGGCGGCGGACCAGAAGACCGACCGGACCGCGGAGGTGCTCGCCGCGCTGGACCCGCGCGTGGCCCGCACCGTCGAGCGCGTGGTCGTGGTCAGCCCGGACCGCATCCCGCTCGGCGCGACCGGCAAGGTCCGCAAGTTCCTGCTCCGCCAGCGGTTCCTCGACGGCGAGCTGCTCGGCCGCGAGTCCTCCGCGAAGCAGGTGACCGTATGACCGCCGCGCAGTCCAGTGCCGTCATCACGGGCCTCGGAGCCTTCACCCCGCTCGGCCGCGGCGCCGGCGACGTCTTCGACGCCCTGTGCCACAGCAAGTCCGGCCTGCGCCGGCCGCCCGAGGGGCATCTCCTCGACGGCACCGTGGGCGCCGCCGGCATCGCCCCGGACATCGAGGCACGGGAGGTGCTGCCGCCCAGTGAGGGACGGCTCGTCGACCGCTTCGCCCTGATGGCCCTCGCCGCGGCCGACGACGCCCTCGCCGACGCCGGCATCGTGGTCGGCGAGAACGCCGACCCGGACCGGGTCGCGGTGGTCGTCTCCAGCGGCGCCGGCGGTCTGACCACGTACGAGGCGCAGGCCCACGAGCGGGTCCAGCGCGGCCCCACGTCGGTCAGCCCCTATCTGCTGCCGGGCATGCTGCCCAACATGGCGGCTGCCCGGATCGCCATCAAGTACGGCATTCGCGGCTGGAGTTCGGCCATCGCCACGGCCTGCGCAGCCGGTGCCCACGCGGTGGCGGAGGCCGCCCGGCTGATCCGGTACGGCGAGGCCGACGTGGTGGTCTGCGGCGGCGCCGAGGCTCCGCTCAACGCGACCTCCGCGCTGGCGTTCGCCCACGCCCGGGCGCTGGCGAACGGCTGGGACGACGACCCCGAGGCGGCCAGCCGCCCCTTCGACCGCCGCCGCAACGGCTTCGTCCTCGCGGAGGGCGCTGGCGTCCTGGTGATCGAGCGCGCCGAGCACGCGGACGCCCGCGGCGCCGGGGGCTACGCCGACCTCCTCGGCTGGGGCGCCACGACCGACGCCTTCAAGCCCACCGCGCCGCGCCCGGGCGGTGAGGGAGCCGCCCAGGCCATGCGCGGGGCGCTCCGGACGGGCGGTCTGACGCCCGACGACATCGGTTACATCAACGCGCACGGCACCGCCACCAGGCTGGGCGACGTCGCCGAGACCAAGGCCGTCCGGGCCGTCTTCGGGGACCGCTCCCCGGCCGTGAGCAGCACCAAGTCGATGACCGGGCATCTGCTCGGCGGCTCCGGCGCTGTGGAGGCGGCCGTCTGCGCCCTCGCGGTCTCACGCGGAGCGCTGCCGCCCACGCACAACCTCGACGAGGTGGACCCGGCCTGCGACCTGGACCACGTCCGGGGCGAGGCACGGCGCGTACCGGTCCGGGCCGCGCTCTCCAACTCGTTCGCCTTCGGCGGTCACAACGTGAGTCTGCTCTTCGGCACGGCCAGCACCCACATCAAGCGACAGAAAGAGGACGAACGCGCATGAACATCGGAGCTGTGGACCACGTCGAGTTCTACGTGGGCGACGCCCAGCAGTCGGCGTTCTATCTGTGCACCGCGTTCGGCTTCCGGCTGCGTGGTCAGGCCGGTCCCGAGAGGGGCCGGACGGACAGCCGGTCCCTGCTGCTGACGCAGGGCGGCATCGACATCGTGCTGACCTCGGCGCTGACCCCGGACCACCCGGCCGCGCAGTACGTCGCCCGGCACGGCGACGGGGTCGCCAACATCGCGTTCGAGGTCACCGACGCCGCCAAGGCGTTCGCGATGGCCGTCGAACGGGGGGCGACCCCGGTCGAGGAACCCGTCGTGCACTCCCAGTGCGGCACCGAGGTCGTCACGGCGGCCGTGCTCGGCTTCGGAGACGTCGCCCACCGCTTCATGCAGCGGACCGGTGACCCGGACGACTTCCTGCCCGGCACGATGGAGATCTTCCCCCCCGCCTCCGAGGACAACGGGGGCGAGCAGCCGCTGCACACCGTCGACCACGCGGCGATCTGCGTGCCGGCGGGCGAGCTGCGGCCGACGGTCGCCTTCTACGAGAACGTCTTCGGGTTCAGCCAGATCTTCGAGGAATTCATCGAGGTCGGCGAGCAGGCCATGGACTCCAAGGTCGTGCAGAGCCCGTCCGGCAAGGTCACCTTCACGATCATCGAGCCCGTGACCGACCGTCAGCCCGGCCAGATCGACACCTTCCTGGCCAACCACGGCGGCGCCGGGGTGCAGCACCTCGCCCTGCTCACCGACGACATCATCACCACCGTCCCGGCCATGCAGGACCGCGGCGTCGCCTTCCTGCAGACGCCCGCCGCCTACTACGACGAACTGTCGGAGCGCCTGGACAAGCCCGAACTGCGTATGGAGGACCTGCGACGCACCAACGTCCTGGTCGACCAGGACCACTGGGGCCAGGTCTTCCAGATCTTCACGCAGTCGATGCACGTGCGGAAGACCTTCTTCTGGGAGGTCATCGACCGGCACGGCGCACGCACCTTCGGCAGCGGCAACATCAAGGCCCTCTACGAGGCCGTGGCCCGTGAGAAGGCGACGGCCTGACGCTGCCGCAGGCACCGGACGCCCTCGCACCCCCGATTTCTCTCAGCCCGCATTCGTACCACTTGAGGAAGACAGTGACTGTTCAGAACGCCACACCGCTCGCCCTGACCGACGAGGAGCGCGCGCTCCTGCCGACCGACGAGGACGTCGACTTCTACATCGAGCACGGCTGGTACCTGTCCAAGAAGCTCTTCACCGACGAGGAGATCGATCTCCTGCAGTCGGCGAGTGAACGCTTCTACGGCGGTCACCGCGACCGGACCCTGCCGGTGCGCCCGCCCAAGCTCGCCTACTGGAAGCCCGAGGACGGCCCCGTCCAGCGGCACAACGACTACATCCACTACGAGGACGACACCATCGGCGGCATCCTGCGCAAGCCACTGCTCGGCGCGGTCGCCGCGCGGCTCGCCGAGGCCGAGGAGATACGGGTCTTCCAGTCCACCCTGATCTACAAGCCGGCGGTGCCCGGCGAGCAGTCGAACATCGTGCCCTGGCACTTCGACCGGCACTACTGGGCCACCTCCCTCTCGGAGCGGATGCTGACCGCGTTCATCCCCTTCCACCACTGTGACGAGGAGATGGGCACGATCACCATGGTGGACGGCAGCCACCGGTGGAAGGAGACGGCCGCCCAGGACACGACCTCCCTGCACTTCGCCGAGCGCGACCGCAGCGAACTCGACCAGATGCTGGAGGAGAACGCCGCGTACAACGGCGTCGAGGTGCGCAAGGTCCCGATGGTGATCCCGAAGGGTCACGTCAGCTTCCACCACTGCCGCACCTACCACGGCAGCGGGGCCAACGTGAGCGACCGCCCGCGCCGTGCGATCTCCTTCCACCTCCAGGACGGTGAGAACCGCTACCGCGTCTTCCACCGTTCCGACGGCACCCAGGTCGCGTACAACCACGACGTCGTGGTGCGCAAGACGGCTCAGGGGACGCCGGACTACAGCGACCCCGAGTTTCTCCCCGTGCTGTGGCGCAACAGCTGATGCGCAGCGCCGTGGTGGTCGGAACCGGCCTGATCGGTACCTCGATCGCCCTGGCGCTGCGGGACCAGGGAATCACCCCCTACCTCATCGACGAGAACCCGGAGGCCGCCCGCACCGCGGCCGGCCTCGGCGCGGGAGTGGTCGGGCCGCCTCGCGCCCCCGTGGACCTGGCCGTCATCGCCGTACCTCCGCAACACGTCGCCGCCTCCCTGCGCGAGCACCAGTCGGGGGGACTCGCCCACGACTTCACCGACGTCTCGAGCGTCAAGGTCCGACCGCAGGAGGAGGCGGCGGAGCTGGGCTGCGACCTGGTCCGGTTCGTGGGCGGTCATCCGATGGCGGGCCGGGAGCGGTCCGGCCCACTCGCGGCGCAGGTCGACCTCTTCCGGGGCCGGCCCTGGGTGCTGACCCCGACCGAGAGCGCCGGTGACCGGGCGGTCGGCCGGACCAGGGCGCTCGCCGAACTCTGCGGAGCGCGCCCGGTGGTGATGGACGCCGCCCAGCACGACCGGGCGGTGGCCCTCGTCTCGCACACCCCGCACCTGATCGCGAGCCTCCTCTCGGGGCGGCTGCTGCACGGCGAGGAGTCCCAGCTGCAGCTCGCCGGGCAGGGACTGCGGGACGCCACCCGGATCGCCGGCGGCGACGCCGATCTGTGGACCCACATCCTCAGCTCGAACGCGGCGGCGGTCGCCGAGGTGCTGACGGATCTGGTCCTCGACCTGGACGCGGCCGTGGACGCCCTGCGGGAACTGGCGAAAGCCCCGTCCGAACCCGGCCCCGCCGGCCTGTCCCACCTCAGGGACGTGCTGGTCCGCGGTACGCGAGGACGCGGGCTGATCCAGGAGGGGTCCTCCGGTGGCCTGAGCGGTGTGGCAGTCGGGACATGAGACATCGGCGGGGGCGCCGGCGCCCCCGGCGCCACCCGCCGGGCGGCCGACCGTGCTCACGACAACCTGTGCTCCTGTGGAGAGAGTGACTATGACCAGCCGACGGCTCGACGTCTGCGTGATCGGTGCCGGGCCCCGCGGGCTATCGGTCCTCGAACGGCTGTGTGCGAACGCGGAGTCGGACGCGGACGACGTATCGATCACCGTGCACGTCGTCGATCCCTATCCGCCGGGTGCCGGGCAGGTCTGGCGCACCGACCAGTCCGCGCACCTGCTGATGAACACGGTGGCCTCCCAGGCCACGATGTTCACCGACGAGAGCGTGCTCATCGACGGCGCGCTCGTCCCCGGACCGAGCCTGTACGAATGGGCGCGCTTCCTCACCCTCATCGGTCCCATGGACGGCCGGAGTACGACGAACGGGTCCTGGCCGAGGCACGCGCGCTCGGGCCCGACTCCTACCCCACCCGCTCCTTCTACGGGAACTACCTGGAGTGGGTGTTCCAGCGGGTCACGAAGACGGCTCCGGCCGGCCGCTGCGCGCGCTGGCCGGCGAGCACACCGGCACGCTCATGGCGGGGCGCACCCTCGCGCTGCACGCCGTACCGACGACGTTCGGTCTCAAGGCCGTCGGCTGGCTGGTGGCGGTGGACGGGGCGGCGGAGCGGCTGCGGCGGCTGCGCGCCGAGGGCCTCGTCGTCCAACTCGGCGCGCGGCGGGCACGTTGGCGGGGTACGTCGAGTACGAGCGGCTGCACCGGGAGGAGCGGCGGGAACCGCCGACCGACGCGTACGCGCGCCGGCTGACGGAGCGGTTCGCCGAGGAGACAGGTCTGTGCGCCCCACTCCTCCCCTGGCACAGCCACCGGGCCCCGATCGCCGCACTGGCGGCCGAACTCGCCCTGGCCACCGGGGTGGTGGGGAAGACCGCCGTGGACGTGCAGTCGCTGGCCCGCACGGAGACCGGCGAAGTGGCCGAGCCGGCCGCGGCCGGGCGGGGTGTCTCCTCGGCGATGCCGCAGAAGCGCAACCCGGCGTTGGCCACGCTGATCCGCTCGGCCGCCCTCCAGGTTCCCGCGTACGCGAGTGTGCTGAGCCACGCGATGCTCTCCGAGGACGAGCGCTCGGCGGGTGCCTGGCACGCCGAGTGGCAGCCGGTGCGCGAGTGCCTGCGGCTGGCTGGCGGGGCCGCGCACACCGCACGCGAGCTGGTGTCCGGTCTGGTGGTGTCTTCCGGGCGCATGCGGGCGAACCTGGACCTGACCGGCGGCCTGATCGTCTCCGAGCGCCTCGCGGCCGTGCTCTCCTCGGCGCTCGGCAAGGCCACGGCCAAGGAGGTGGTCAGCCGTGCCTCCGCCGAGAGCGCGTCCACCGCCCGCCCGCTCGCCACGGTCCTGGCGGCCCAGCCCGAACTCGCCGGCCGTTTCGGCGCCGGGGACCTTGAGGCCCTGCTCGACCCGGCCACGTACACGGGCGCGGCGGAGGAACTGACGGGACGCGTGCTGGAGGCCGGGCGACAGGCCGGTCCGGGCGTGGTGGGGCCGGGAGTGCCGGGGCGATGAATTCAGCCATTCTCCGGCGGGTCCGACCGGAACCTGGGCGGGGGAGCCGGGCCGCGGCACGGCCTCCGATACCCCGGAACACCGTCCGTTCACCCAGGTCCCGGCCCGGAACGCGGACGCACTCGGCGGTCGCCGTTGGCGGGAAGGGGCCAGGAAGAGGTCCCGTCCCGCCGGAATCGGCGGGTTCCCCTTCTAAATGCACGTACGGTCGTTTACTTTTGTGGGTGGTGCGGCCACTGCGGACCGGGCGACGGCCGCGCACCGGATGAAGGGACCACCTCACATGACGACCGCCTCACCCCACCCGACGGGCACCGGCCGGGCCGGGCCGGAACACCAGGAGGAGACCGGGCCGGAGCAGCCGTCCGCCGCCGCCGCGGCCACGGCCAAGCTCGCCCTCCTCGTCGCGTCGGGCGCCACGTTCCTGGCCGTGCTCGACACCACGGTCGTGAACATCGCCTTCTCCGACCTGCGCGCCGACTTCCCCGACGCCTCGCTGTCCCAGCTGAGCTGGGTCGTCACGTCGTACACCGTCGTCTTCGCGGCGCTGCTCTCCGTGGCCGGCCGGGTCGCCGACGTCATCGGCCGCAAAAAGCTGTTCCTGTGGTCCACGGCCGTGTTCGTCGTCGCCTCGCTGCTGAGCGGGCTCGCCACGGGCGTGCCCATGCTGGTCGCCTGCCGCGCGCTGCAGGGCGTGGGAGCCGCGGGGCTCATCCCGTCGGCGCTCGGACTGGTCCTCCAGCACACACCCGCGGCCCGCCGTCAGGTGGCCATCGGAATCTGGGGAGCCGTCGGCAGTATGGCCGCCGCCGTGGGCCCGAGCCTCGGCGGACTGCTGGTGGACGTCTGGAGCTGGCGCAGCGTCTTCCTGATCAACCTGCCGATCGGACTCGCCATCCTGGCCGGTGCGGCCAAGCTCACCGCTGACGCCCCGAGCGGACGCAGGCTGCCCGATCCCGTCGGTACCCTCACCCTGGCGCTCGGCGTCGGCGGTGTCGTCTTCGGCGTGACCCAGGGCACCGAGTGGGGCTGGGGCAGCGGACGCGTGCTCGGCCTGCTGATCGGCGGTGCCGTGCTGCTCGCGGCGGCCCTGCTGCTCTCCAAGCGGCACTCGGCGCCCGCCCTCGAACTGGACCTGTGGCGCAGCCGTGCCTTCGCGGCCACCAATGTCACCTCGGTGCTCTTCGGCGCCGCCATGTACTCCTACCTCCTCAGCTCCCTGCTGTTCCTCAACGCGGTGTGGGGCTACTCCGAACTGAAGGCGGGCCTCGCGGTGACGCCGGGCGCCTTCGCCGCCGCCGTCGGGGCCGTGGTCGTCGGGCGCCGGGTCGGTCCGGCCGCCCAGTGGGCCGCGGTCGCCGTCGGCTCCGCGCTCTTCGGCGCCTCCTGCGCCGCCATGTACCTGCTGCTCGACACCGAGAAGCAGTACGTGGCGGTCTACCTGCCCATCGGCATCCTCGCCGGCATCGGCATCGGCGCGGCGCTGACCGCGATCTCCAACGCGGCCACGGCCGCGCTGCCGCCGGAGCGGTTCGCCTCCGGCACCGGCCTGCTCATGACGACCCGCCAGATCGGTGGCGCTCTCGGCATCGCCGCCCTCGCGGCGATCCTCGAAAGCCACAACGTCCTCGACGACGAGGGCTATCTGCAGGTGTTCCTCGCCTGCGCCATCGGGGCCCTGGCAGCCGCCGTCGCGGCGCCCGCGATCCGGTCCCGGTCCGTACAGAACAGGTAACCGTCAGCTCCGCGGCGGCGCCGACGGCTCCCGCCACGATGTGAAGAGAGAGCACGATGCCCCCCATCGATCGATCCGACCGCTCCGTCGTGAGCGCCGAACACTCCTTGCTGGCGGAACTGCAACCGGTGGTGGAGACCAACCTCCACCGTCATCTGGGAGTCGCCAAGGAGTGGTTCCCCCACGAGTACATCCCGTGGAGCGAGGGCCGTACCTTCGACGGGCCACTCGGCGGGGAGGCATGGACCGAGGACGAGGCCACGTTGCCCGAGGTCGCCCGGACGTCCCTCGTGGTCAACCTGCTGACGGAGGACAACCTGCCCGGCTACCACTTCGCGGTGGCCGAGTTCGGCAAGGACGGGGCGTGGGGCAACTGGGTCGACCGCTGGACCGCCGAGGAGGCCAGGCACGGGATCGCGCTGCGCGACTACCTCCTGGCCACCCGGGCCGTCGACCCCAGAGCCCTGGAGAGAGCCCGGATGGTGCACATGTCGGGCGGCTACGACCGCCCCGACGGATACAGCGCGCTGCACGCGATCGCGTACGCCTCGTTCCAGGAGCTCGCCACCCGGATCTCGCACCGCAACACGGGTACGGCGGCCGACGAGCCTCGCTGTGAGGCGCTGCTCGCGCGGATCGCCGCGGACGAGAACCTGCACATGGTCTTCTATCGCAACCTGGTCGAGGCCGCGTTCGAGCTGGCGCCCGACACCGCCATGGAGGTCGTCCGGGACGTCGTCGTCGGCTTCGAGATGCCCGGCTCCACCATCAAGGACTTCGGCCGCAAGTCCGCGGAGATCGCCATCGCCGGCATCTACGACCTGCGGCTGCACCACGACAGCGTCATCATGCCCATCCTGCGCAAGCTCCGGGTCTTCGAGCGGGACGGCGTCGGCGCGCGGGGGGAGGCGGCGCGGGAGGAACTCGCGGCGTTCGTCGCCCTGCTGGACAAGAAGGCCAGCTCGTTCACCGACCGGCGGGAGGGCATCAGGGCGGCCCGTGCGAAGAGGCTGACCGCGGTCGCCTGAGGCGTCCGGCGGACGCGGTGGGAGGGGCGGCCGGAACTCCGGCCGCCCTGAACATCACCCCTTCACAGCCCCACCCAAGGCGAACCCCCACCCACCCGCCGCGCCACCAACACGTACAGCAACATCACCGGCGTCGAGTAGACGACCGAAAAGGCGGCGAGCTGCCCAGAGACGACCGTCCCCCGATTGCCGAAGAAGTCATTGATGTGAGCTGGGCGGACTCCTCCGTCGTCGTCCCGGGACGTGTCCCCGCGTCGATGTCGTGCTGCTTCACCCGGTTCCGCGGCGTCTCGCGGGAGCCGATGTCGAGCTTGTCCGCGACCGCCTGCAGGGCAGCCGTCTCGTTCGGGTAGTCGTCGCGCACCTCGGCGACCATGCGCACCGCACGACGGCGCAGCTCAAGCGGGTAACGGGAAGGTCGTGCCATGACTCGATCCTTTCTTGAAATCGAGTCTCCATTCGAACCGGGGCGGTTCAGATGAGGGTGTTCCGGATGTCGTCGAGCTTGAGGAGGGCGGCGAACACGGTCCCGGCCGGGAGCGGCCGGTCCGCGGGGACGTCCTTCACGCGGTGCACCGCGAGATCGGCGTCACAGGCCAGGAGCGCGGCGTCAACCTCCTTCGTGAAGGCGCCTTTGCCTTCCACCTTCGCGAGGTCACCCATCCACTTGTCGCCGGTCGGGTGGCCGCCGTGACCGTGGAGACCGGCACGGGGCCCTTGGAGGTCGCCGGGGTGTACGTGTACCGTCCCGCGACCGGACGGAGGCGAAGGCCACCAGGAAGCGCACGTTCCTGGGGGGCCTGGCCGCCGCGCTCCCCACCGGGAAGGCTGGCCACCGCCTGGTCCTCGGGGGCTTCAACATCCTGGAGCCCACCCACGTCCCGCGATACCGGACCTTCCAGGCCTGGGGGTACGGGTTCTGTACCGGGCTCGCCACGGCCGGGTACCGGGACGCCTTCCGCCTTCTGGCCCCGGACGCCCTGGAGTGTTCCTGGACGGGGCGTACCGGCGACGGCTACCGCTACGACCACGCCCACGTCTCCGGGCCCCTCACGCGCCACGTGACGGGTTGCCGGAACGTGCACGAGCCGCACACCGACGGCCCGCACGGCAAGCCGTGCGGGCCCTTCCGTGTCATCCCCCGCTTTGCGGACGCACTCGTCCTGGTGGGGCGTATCCCGCCTCCCCGGCGGGAGATGAGTGGGAGACCAGTGGGAGATGATCATGGCGTGGTGCTGCAATCAGGCGCTAGAAAATGCTAGATAGCGCTACCTGTGCGGCCCTGGTTCAGCCGCCGGATTCGCCCGCGTGCGGGCTCAGCACACCCATGCTGACCAGGACGACGATGACGATGCCGAGGGCGACGCGGTACCAGACGAACGGCATGAAGCTCTTGGTGGAGATGAACTTCATGAACCAGGCGATCACCGCGTAGCCGGTGACGAAGGCGATCACCGTGGCGAACATCGTCGGCGGCCAGGACACGTGGCCGGTCTCCATCGCGTCCTTCAGTTCGAACAGGCCGGAGGCGAGCACCGCCGGGATGGCGAGCAGGAAGGAGTAGCGGGCCGCGGCCTCCCGGCTGAAGCCCATGAAGAGGCCGCCGGTGATGGTCGCACCGGAACGGGAGACGCCCGGGACGAGCGCCATGGCCTGGCAGAGGCCGAAGATCAGGCCGTCCCGCACGCCCAGTTCCTTGAGCGTCTTGCGCTCCCTGGCCGCCCGGTGGCGGCCGCCGGTCTCGTCGCGTGCGGCGATCCGGTCGGCGACGCCCATGATCAGGCCGACCACGATCAGCATGGTGGCGGTGATGCGCAGATCACGGAACGGGCCGACGATCTGGTCCTGGAACGTCAGGCCGAGCACGCCGATCGGGATCGAGCCGACGATGACCAGCCAGCCCATCCGCGCGTCGTGGTCCTTGCGCCACGTCTTGTCGTAGAGCGAGCGGGTCCAGGCCGACACGATGCGCCCGATGTCCTTGCGGAAGTAGATCAGTACCGCGGCCTCCGTGCCGATCTGGGTGATCGCCGTGAAGGCGGCACCGGGGTCCTCCCAGCCGGAGAAGGCCGCGGTCAGGCGCAGGTGCGCGCTGGAGGACACGGGGAGGAACTCGGTCAGCCCCTGGACGAGTCCGAGGATGAGTGATTCGAACCAAGACATGGATTTACGGAGTCCAAGTGCCGATCGTGGAACGGACGAAGGACACACCGGGCCCCCGCGCGCGGTGATCGGGTGTGTTGAGGGGCAGCGTAGCGTCCCGCGCCGCCGCGTTGGACACAGGGGTTTCCCGGGCGATCGGCGGTGATCGGCCCGGGGTGTTGCCGGTCGCCGTGCCAGGCCTGCGTGACACAGTGAGAACGCGCTTACTGCCAGCGCTTTCCCCCGCGTCCCGGGACCCGGAGGAGTGCTGATCAGCTTCAGGCCCACATCCGCGACGTCGGTGCCCCGGCGCCCGAGACGACGTCCAGCCCCTCCTCGGCCGCCGCCCCGACCCCCTCCCCTCCCGGCCCCGCTCCGCCTCCCTCGCCGGCCGCCCCGTCCGCACCGCCGTCGCCGGCGCCGGCGGCATCGCGCCGCTGTCACCTGCCCGCCCTCGCCCGGCTCGCCGAGGAGGGGAGACGGAGGTCGTCGTCCTGCTGCTCGGCCGCTCGGGCCGTGGAGCGAGGTGCGCGCGATGGCCGGCCGGTGCACGACGCGGAGACCGAGGCCGTCCCGACCGCGCTGGTCCGCTTCGAGAACGGCACCATGGCGACGGTCGTGCACGGCGTTCTCGGCCCCGACGAGGTGAGCCGCGTCCGCGTCGACTGCGAGCGCGCCACCGTCGACGGACGGGGAGATCCTCGATGTGCGGGCGGCTCGACGTCCACCCGGGCCCATCGGGGCCGGGCGGACGGCCGGTCCTCAGACAGGCCCTGGAGCCCGTTGACGGGGCTCGGGGACGGCCGGGTCCGGTGACGGTGTGGTCCCCGGACCGGCCCCGGCCGGCGCTACGCCGCCGTGGGCCCGGTGACGGTCCAGCCCGGGGACTGCGAGTGGGAGGTCAGGTCCTCGTGCCGGACCGGGTCGCCGCAGGCCTGGCAGGTGACGAGCGGAACCAGTTCGTGGCCGCAGGCGTGCTCGACGACCATCGGGCGGTCGCCCTCCCGCAGGTGACGGTTGCCCCACTCCATGAGGGTGAGCAGCACCGGTTCCAGTTCGAGGCCCGCCTGGGTGGGCCGGTACTCGAAGCGCTGCGGGCGCTCGCTGTAGGCCCGCTTGGTGAGGATCCCGGCGTCGACCAGGCGGCGCAGCCGGGTGGCCAGGATGTCGCGCGGGGCGCCGATATTGCGCACCAGCTGGTCGAAACGGCGGTTGCCGAGGCACACCTCACGCAGCACGAGCAGGGAGTACTTCTCGCCGACGAGCGCCAGGGCGTCGGCGATGGAGCAGGGGCGCGGGTCCTTGGTGGCGGCCATGCGAGCCAGTCTAGGTGAGGGTTCGGTTTTCCAACTGAGCGCGGGACGTCGGTTGGTTTGTTTTTCCAACTCTACAGGCTAGGGTGAGTTCGGATTTCCGACTCACTGGTGGTCGCCCCGGCGGCCAAGGAGGCCCGCAGCATGCGTGACGCAGTCATCGTCGAAGCCGTACGCACCCCTGTCGGCAAGGGCAAGCCCAACGGCTCGCTCGCCCACGTCCACCCCGTCGAACTCCTCGCCCACACCCTGCGCACCCTCGTCGCGCGCTCCGGCGTCGACCCGGCACTGATCGACGACGTCATCGGCGGCACCGTCGACCAGGTCGGCGAGCAGGCCATGAACACCACCCGGTACGCCGTGCTGTCGGCGGGCTTCCCCGAGTCCGTGCCCGCGACCACCGTGGACCGCCAGTGCGGCTCCTCCCAGCAGGCGGTGCACTTCGCCGCGCAGGGCGTGCTGTCGGGCGCCTACGACCTCGTCGTCGCGTGCGGCGTGGAGTCCATGAGCCGGGTGCCGATGTGGTCGAACGTGCCGCCCGGCGCGGACCCCTTCGGCCCCGGCGTCGCCGGGCGCTACCCCGAGGGCCTGGTCCCACAGGGCATAAGCGCCGAGCTGATCGCCGCCAAATGGTCCCTCACCCGCGAGCGGATGGACGCCTTCGCCGTCTCCTCGCACCGGAAGGCGGCCGCGGCCTGGGACGGCGGTCTGTTCGACGCCGAGGTCGCGCCCCTGGACGGCGTCACGCGCGACGAGTGCGTGCGGCCGGACACCACCCCCGAGGTCCTGGCCGGGCTCAGGCCGGCCTACCACGACCCCGGGTTCGCCGAGCGCTTCCCGCAGATCGAGTGGAACGTCACCGCGGGCAACGCCAGCCCGATCAACGACGGCGCCTCCGCCGTGCTCATCACGTCCGGCGAGACCGCGGCCCGCCTCGGGCTGCGCCCGCTCGCCCGGCTGCACAGCTTCGCCGTCACCGGATCCGACCCGCTGCTGATGCTCACCGGTGTCGTCCCGGCCACCGAGAAGGTGCTGCGCAGGGCCTCCCTCACCCTGGACGACATCGACCTGTTCGAGGTCAACGAGGCGTTCTCCAGCGTCGTCCTCGCCTGGCAGCAGGAGACCGGTGCCGACCTGGCCAAGGTCAACGTGCACGGCGGCGCGATCGCCCTCGGCCACCCCCTCGGCGCCAGCGGCACCCGCCTGACGACCACGCTCGTGCACGCCATGCGGGAGCGCGGCGCCCGCTACGCCCTGCAGACGATGTGCGAGGCGGGCGGGCTGGCCAACGCGATGATCCTGGAGGCCCCGTAGACCACCTGACCGGGGGTCAGCCGCGCAGGTGGTGGCGTTTGCGCCAGGCCACCACCGCGCCGGCCAGCGCCGGGATCGCGATCGCGGCCATCGCGATCAGGAACACCGGCGAGGTCGGTGTCGAGGCGCGGGCCCCGGCCACGACGTACGCGGCGGTGTTCGGCAGCGAGCCGAGCGCCGTCGCGAGCAGGAACGGCAGCCAGCCCATCCGGGAGACGGCGGCGCAGTAGTTCGCGGCCCAGAACGGCACGCCCGGGAACAGCCGCACCGCGAGCATGGAGCGGAAGCCGTGCCGGCTGAACTGCCGGTCGACGGTGTTCAGGAACGTGCCGCGCAGCAGCGGGCGCAGCGCGTCCTGGCCCAGGAACCGGCCGAGCCCGAAGGCGATCCCGGCGCCGATCACCGAGCCCCCGACCGCCGCCGCGATGCCCAGCTCCGAGCCGAACAGCGCGCCCGCCGCCAGGTTGAGCAGCGGCCGCGGCACGAACGCGACCGTGATCAGGCCGTACGCGACGGCGAAGACGACGACCGCTGCGGCGCCGCCGAGCTGGGGCGGCCAGCCGTGCGCGAGCAGCCGCTGCGGCTCGAAGAGCAGCACCGCCGCCGCGGCCCCGACGAGCAGGGAGACGAGCACGGAGAACCGCGCCCAGGGCGAGAGCAGCAGTCTCGCGCAACGGCCGGCGAGACCGAGGCGGACGGCCGCGGCGCCGGCGGGGACGGCGCCGGCCGCGGTGGCGGTGACCGCGAGTTCGGTGGCGGTGGCCCGGGGAGAGGCCGGTGCGGTGCCCCCAGAACGGGTGTGGGCATCGAGCATTCGGTGACAGTAACCGACAGATATGTGTGATCGCCGTATGGTTCGTCTCATGAGCGTCACAGGTGCGGGAACGGCGGGTGTCCCGCGCAGCGCCCTCGCCGACACGCCGCCGGCACGGCTCACCGCCGCGTACGGCGCCGCCGCCGGCCCGGAGCGCGCGGCGCGTATGCGGGCGTACGTGCAGGACGTCGCGCCCTTCCACGGCCCGGCCGCGCCCGTGCGCCGCGCCCTGTCGCGCGCGGTCGTCCAGGGCACGCCCCGCCCGGCCGGGACCGGCTGCGCCGCCGTCGGCCTGCGCTGCCGGCGGCTGCCGGAGCGGAAGTACCACTGCTTCGCCGTCGACCGTCCGCGCCGGCGTGCCGGCCGCCGCTCGTCCGCCTTCCTGCCGGTGGCCCGGCAACTGGTCACGACCGTGTCGTGGTGGGACACCGCCGACCCGATCGCCGCCCGTGCGGTGGGCGCGCTGGTGGCCGCCGACCCCGCGCCGCGGGACGACGTGGGCGCCCGGACCGAGGACGACGACCGGTGAGGCGTCCACACGGCCCTGCTGCACCGAGCGGTACCTGGACGCGCCGTTCCCGCTGCCGGTGGAGAACGTGCTAGGTGGTGTGCCGTGCGCGGGGGACCGCGGGCCGTACGTGGCCGGTCGCGCGGTTCCCCGCGCATCCCGGACGTCCCGCGCGTCCCGCGGGGCGTCGCACGAGCCGCACAATGGGGGAGTGAACGAGGCCATTCCCGTCAGTCGTGCCGTCGACCAGGGGTTCGCCAAGCTGATGCCCGACGTCGACCGGGAACGGGCCTGGCTGCTGACCGTCGACGGGGCGCCGCAGTCCTACGTCGACCTCGACGAGCCGACACATCTGGAGTTCGAGTACGCGCGGCGGCTCGGCCATGTGCTGGACACCGTCGTGGAGGAGGGGCGGCCGCTGGACGCGGTCCACCTCGGAGGCGGCGCGCTCACCCTGCCGCGGTACGTGGCGGCGACCCGGCCCGGTTCGCGGCAGGACGTCGTCGAGGCCGACCGCGGGCTGGCCGACCTGGTCGTCGAGCAGCTGCCGCTCGGCGCGGGGTCCGGCATCGCCCTGCACGTCGCGGACGCGCGCGCCTGGCTGGCGGAGGCGCCGGCGGACTCGGCCGACGTGGTCGTCGGCGACGTCTTCGGCGGCTCGCGGGTCCCGGCCGGGTTCACGTCCGTCGGCTACGCCCGTGCCGCGGAGCGGGTGCTGCGCGCCGACGGGGTCTACGTGGCCAATCTGGCCGACGCCGCGCCGTTCGCCTTCCTGCGCTCCCAGCTGGCCACGTTCGCCACGGTGTTCGAGGAACTGGCGCTGATCGCCGAACCGGCCGTGCTGCGCGGGCGCCGGTTCGGCAACGCGGTGCTGGCCGCCGCGCACCGTCCGCTCGACACGGCCGCCCTGGCCCGGCGCACCGCCGCCGACTCGTTCCCGGCCCGCGTCGAACACGGCCCCGCCGTGCGGGCGTTCATCGGCGACGCCCGGCCGGTCGGGGACGAGGACGCCGTGGCCTCACCCCAGCCCCCCGACGGGGCGTTCGGTATCGGCTGACCCGGCGGGTGCGCCCTTGGCCACCGGGTGGGTACGGCGTCGCAGGTCGCGTACGTCGCGGACGCACAGCACCGCCGCCGTGACCACCACGACGAGCGCCGCGCAGCCCCACAGCGACGCCGTCCGCCCGAACACCGCCTCCGCGGGGCCCGCCAGCGCCGTGGCCAGCGGCACCAGCGCCACCGAGCCGAACCAGTCGTAGGCGGCGACCCGCGAGAGCTTGTCCTCGGGTATCTCCTGGTGCAGGGCGGTCATCCAGGAGACGCCGAAGACCTCCAGCGACACGCCGGTCGCGAACATCACCGCGCACAGGCCCGCGACGGGCACCGGCACCGCCAGCGCGGCCGACGGCAGGGCCAGCGGGAAGACGCAGAGGGTGCCCGCCAGGAGCAGCCGGCGCGGCTTCCAGCGCATCATCAGCACCGCGCCGACGACCGTACCGGCGGCGAAGGAGCCCAGGGCCAGACCCCACGGCGCCGCCCCGCCCAGACGGTCCCGGGCGACCAGCGGGCCGTAGACCGCCTCGGCGGCGCCCACCACCGCGTTGGCGAGCGAGAACTGCACGACGACGCCCCACAGCCACGGCCGGCCGGCGACCTCCCGCCAGCCCTCCCGCAGGTCCGAGAGCAGCCCGCCGCCCGGCTCGCGCGGCGGGATGTGGCTCACGTCGAGGAAGGCGCGCAGCGCCCCGGCGACGGCGAACGCGGCCGCGTCCGCGGCGAGCACCCAGCCCGGTCCGACCACGGCGACCATCGCACCGCCGAGGGCGGCACCGCCCAGGGACGCTCCCTGCATCGCCATCCGGAACACCGCGAACGCGCGGCTCACCTGCTCGCCCCGCACACTGGACAGCAGCATGCCCTCGGCGGCCGGGCTGAAGAACGCCTGGCCGGTTCCGCCCAGCGCGCTCAGCAGCATCATCTGCCACAGCTTCGGCTCACCGGCCAGGACCAGCAGGGCGAACATGCCCTGCGAGACGCAGTTGAGCGCGTTGGCGGCGACCATCACGCGGTGCCGGGGCAGCCGGTCCGCGACCGCTCCGCCGATGAGCAGGAAGAGCACCAGCGGCAGGGTGCGGGCGGCGGCCACGAGACCCACGTCGCCGCCGTCGCCGCCGGCCTGGAGCACCGCGAACGCGGCGGCGACCAGCGCGCCGTTGCCGCCGAGGTGGGTGACGACGGCCGCGGCGGTCAGCAGGCCGTAGTTGCGGCCCGCCCAGGCGGGCCGGCGGGGGCGGGACGTTCCGGCGGCGGTGTTCACCGGCCGACTATCACCGCCCGACCCCCGACTTGCCAAACCGATGACGCGTCAGCCTCCGGTGGGCTCCCCGTGCAGGCGTACGGTGCTCAGGATCTGCAGGATCGTCGCCCTGGGGACCTCGCCCTCGACGCCCTTGGCGCCGTAGAAGTTCCACGACACGAAGTCGCCGGCGGAGTTCTTGAAGCCGAAGGTGACCGCCTTGCCGTCGCTGGCGCACTTGCCCTTCTGGGGCGTGTTCGTCGACTCGGCCCAGGCGATGCTGCCCTCGATGCCCGACTCGGTGGTGTAGGGCTCGGCCTTCTCCGCGAACTCGAGGCTCTTCTTGTCGGGCTGGGTGTAGCCGCCGTAGACCCACCAGGGCACCGTGTTGATGGCGACCTCGTCGGTGTCCTTGGCGCCGTCGGCCCCCTTGGTGCCCACGGCGGCCAGGTGGGTGTCCTCGGTGCGGCCGTCCCTGTTCTCGTCGGTCGTGCACCACTTGGACTTGTAGTACGCCGGCGCCGACATCACGATCAGCGGTTCGGCGCTGTCCGACTTCTCCTCCTCGAAGCCGATGGTCACCCCCGGCGACTCGACCTCCCAGTCCGCCGGGACGTCGAAGGCGACGCCGCGCTTGGGGTTGATGACGACCTTCCAGCCGGCGATCGTCGGCTTCTCGGCCTCGTTGCTCCGCGGGTTGTCCCCCGCCCCCGAGGCGGACTCGGCGGGCTCCGCGGAACCCGACGGCGACTGGCTGGTTCTCGTCTGCTTGCCGTCGTCGGCCTGGTCGTCCTTGTCGCCGCCGAGGACCAGGAAGCCCGTGACACCGGCGGTCACGACCACGGCGGTGGCCGCGACGATCGCGACCAGCTTCGTCCGGTTGCCGCCGCCGTTGCCGCCGCCGGGCTGCGGCTGCGGCGGCCCCATCGGCGCGGGGGTGTCCCACTGCGGCTGCTGCGCATAGGGGTTGGGCTGCTGGTACCCGGCCTGCTGGTACGGATTCGGCTGCTGGTACCCCGGCTGCTGGTACGGGTTGCTCTGCCCTTGCGGAATCTGCTCGCCCCCGGGCGGCTGCTGTCCTGGCCACATGAGCGGTAACCCTAGTAGGGCCCGGGACACGATTCGGTCACCGGGCTTTGTCAGGGACGTAGCAAAGCGGCACCGGCGAGGGGCAAGGCGTCGCGATCGTCCGCACGAGGCCTGGCCAGCGGAGGCTACTCATGGGTAACGTGTGGTCATGAGCGCAGATCAGATGTCGATCGGCGAGATGCTCGCCGCCACGGTGCCGATGGTTCGCACACTGAATCTGGAGTACCTCCAGACCACTTCGGAGAAGGCGGTGCTGGCGCTGCCGGACCAGAGCGAGTACCGCAACCACGTGGGCGGGCCGCACGCCGGGGCCATGTTCACGCTGGGCGAGTCGGCCAGTGGCGCGCTCGTGCTGGCCGCCTTCGGCGACCAGCTCGCGCGCGCGGTGCCGCTGCCGGTGCACGCCGAGATCGCGTTCAAGAAGATCGCGCTGGGCCCCGTCACGGCCACCGCGACGCTGGGGCGCCCGGCCGCCGAGGTCGTCGCCGAGCTCGACGAGGGCAGGCGCCCGGAGTTCCCGGTGTCCGTCGCCATCCAGCGGGAGGACGGTGCCGTCACCACGGAGATGACCGTGGTGTGGACGCTGCGTCCCAACGGCTGAGGGATCGCCGTGCGGTGAGGCCCTGGTGGCGGACCTGCCAGGATGGGCCTCGTCGAGAACAGAAAGAGGGCGAGCCGTATGGCCGTTGTCGTCGTGTCCGCGTTGGTCCTGCTGGTCGTCGGTGGGTGCGTCTGTGTCGTCTGGGCGTCGCGGGGCGGCCCGCGCTGGGTGCGTGTGGTGGCCGCCGTGACCCTGGGAGCGGGTGAACTGGCGCGCCGGTCGGGGCGGCCGCGCCGGGCGGCGGGGTCGGAGGCGGACGACTAGTGCCGCATTGATCTCGCGGGGGTTTGTGTCCCGCTGTCAGTAGACGATGGGGCTGCTGACAGCGTGCAGTGATGTGTCAGTTCTCGTCGAGCACGGTCGCGTGGGCGGATAGCGCGGCGTTGACCTCTGCTGGATCGAAGGCTGCGGGGTCGGACTGGTCGGCAGAGTCGAGGCCCAGCCCTTCCAGGCGGTCTTCGTGTTCTTCGTGGTGGGG
Source organism: Streptomyces cinereospinus (assembly GCF_042430725.1). NCBI lineage: Bacteria > Bacillati > Actinomycetota > Actinomycetes > Kitasatosporales > Streptomycetaceae > Streptomyces > Streptomyces cinereospinus. The sequence goes on from NZ_JBHMCY010000045.1 coordinate 54,151, forward strand.
ATCGGAAAGGATCTCGATGAGGTAGTCGTATCCCCAGATGCCGCCGCAGTCCTCGGGCGGGCACGCTCGGCGGCCGGTGAGGCATCGGGGGTAGGCGGTGTCCGGCTCGGGCTCGGTGATGTCCTCGATGAGGATGTCGTGTCTCCCGTCGTCGCCGAAGTCGTAGGTGGAGCGGAGCCGGTCGCCGGTGCGGGCAGCGACCTGGCGGAGTTGCCTGGAGGCGGCGCTGCGGATGCCCAGGTCGCGGTCGGCGGTGCCGTATCGGTCCCGTTCGCTCTGGAAGGCCCACAGGTGGTAGTCCTCCCAGCCGAAAGCGGCCTGGATGACGTCGTGCAGTTCGCGCAAGGTGATGCCGGACGGTACTTCCAGGCGGCGCCAGATCGGAGGCCGGGAGTCCCGCACGGTGATCTTGATCTGGTGGACGGTCCTGCCCGGTGCCGTCCGCGAGCCCGGCTTCGCGCTCCTGCTGTTCGCCATGGCTGCCACCCGTGCTCGCGGTGTTCCGGCGGGACGAGTGGCTCCTGCCGACGACAGTGAGCAACGCGATTGACGGAGGCTGGGGGGTGGGGCGCCGGGTGCAGCGGGCCCGGGCCGCACTGGCCTATGCGGACGGTGACGCGAACGCGGCTGTCGTGGCCGAGCCGGAGGTCGCCGAGCTCGTCGGTCTGTCGTACGAAGCCTCATACCAGAGCGGGACGCTGCCCGGAGGACTTTGTCGACTGCCCACCGCACATGGCGTGTGGCCGACTACTGTGAGTGTCCGCCGGGCGACGCAGGGCCGCCATTCCTCGGCCCTGCCGACCGGCACCGAGCCGCCGCATGCCCGGATCGCGCCGACCGGGCCCGCCCCGGCCCCCGACCGATGGACCAGTACGAGGACGCCCGATGCCACACCTCCGCGCACCGGCCGCACGCGCAGACCGCCGCGAGGGCGGACGGCACGGACGGGCGGTCGCCCACGCCCTCCCCTCCCTGCCCGAGGCCCACATACGGCCCCAGCTGCTGCGTCTCGCCGTACTGCCCCCGGTCGCGGTCGCCCTCAGCGCCTGCGCGGCCGTGCTGTTCACCGTCCGCTCCACCGGTGCCCGCACCGGCCCCACCCTGTGGGCCGTCCTCGCCGGCGCGGTCTGCGTGACCCTCGCCGGCATCGGGATCGCCGCCGTCGCCGCCGGCCGGGCCGCCCGGGCCGTGCACGAACGGGTCGGCGCGCTGCGCCGCAGCAGCGCCCGCCGCGAAGCCGATCTGCGCGCCCTGGTCGAGGCGTTGCGCCGCGGCGAGGTGCCCCCGGCGCGCACGCCGCACGGCGGTCCGCCGGAGGACGCGGACGACTTCGAGCTGCTCGCCGCCGACCTGGCCCGCGCGCACGACGGCGCCCTCACCGCCGTCGTGCAGGCCGCCCAGCTCTCCAGCCAGGCCGGCAGCGAACAGAAGCTGGAGGTCTTCGTCAACCTCGCCCGGCGCCTGCAGTCGCTGGTGCACCGCGAGATCGCCCTCCTCGATGAGCTGGAGAACGAGATCGAGGATCCCGACCTGCTCAAGAGCCTCTTCCACGTCGACCACCTCGCCACCCGCATCCGCCGCCACGCCGAGAACCTCGCCGTGCTCGGCGGCGCCGTCTCCCGCCGCCAGTGGAGCAACCCCGTCTCCATGACCGAGGTGCTGCGCTCGGCCATCGCCGAGGTCGAGCAGTACTCCCGGGTGCGCCTGGTACCGCCGATCGACGGCACCCTGCGCGGCCACGCCGTCGCCGACGTGATCCACCTGCTGGCCGAACTCGTGGAGAACGCCACGGTGTTCTCCGCCCCGCAGACCCCGGTGCTGCTGCGCGCCAGCCTCGTCACCTCCGGCCTCGCCGTCGAGGTCGAGGACCGCGGCCTGGGCATGCCCGTCGCCGAGCAGTACAAGATGAACGCCCTGCTGACCGACCCCGACCAGGTCAACGTCGCCCGCCTGCTCGCGGACGGCCGCATCGGGCTGTTCGTCGTCTCCCAGCTCGCCCGGCGGCACGGCATCACCGTCCGCCTCCAGACCAACATCTACGGTGGCGTCCAGGCCGTCCTCGTCGTGCCGCAGGCGCTGCTCGGCGACCAGCCCGACGCCGCCGCGCCCGCCCCGGCCCCGGGCCGCCCCCAGGCCGTACCCGGCGCCGGGACCGCACGGGCTCCCGCCGGCACCACGGCCCCGGCCGAGGAGCCCTCCCGGCTGCCGGTCCGCGGCAGCCACGAGCAGCGGCCCAACCCGGCCGAGGCCGTCCCCGGCATCCGGCCCGCCGACCGGCCGGCCGTCGAGCAGCACACCGCCGCGCCGCCCACCCCGCGCTCCGGTTCCGTCGTCCGCGGCACCACGGGCAGGCCCCGGCTGCCCCGGCGCCGCGCCCACCAGCACCTCGCGCCACAACTGCGCGGCGGCCCCGCGCCCCGCCAGGAGGCCGAGCACCCCGTCGGTCACGACCCCGGCCTGATGGCGGCGTTCCAGCGCGGCATCGGCCTCGCCGAGGCCCAGCAGCAGGCGCAGTCCGCGCACGCGACGCAGGCCCACTCGGAGCTCGCGCACACGGATGTCCTGCACACGGGCGTCTCGCATATGGGCGTCTCGCATATGGGCGTCTCGCATATGGGCGGGCGCCCCATGGATGGACCGCACATGGACGTCCCGCATATGGATGTCGCGCACATGGATGTCCCGCATATGGACGTCTCACACATGGACGGACCACACGCGGACGGATCACACGCGGACGCACCGCACATGGGCGGGCGCCCCATGGACGGACCGCACCCGGAAGGGCCGCACGCGAACGGACCGCACACGGGCGCACGGCACATGGACGGCTCCCGCGCGAGCGCGCCCCCGCAGCCGGGGGCCGCCCGGACCGCCCCGGACCACCCCGCCCGGCACGACGGGAACGGACCAGCCGGATGACCACCGCAGCTGCCGCCGCCGTCGCCACCCCTACCGCAATGACCGCCGGCGCACCCATGGGCGCGCCCGCGGACCCTCGTATCCCAAGGAGTCGATCCACCATGGCGACCGAAGCCCCCACCGGCCATGTATCCGACCTCGACTGGCTGATGAGCGGCCTCGTCCAGCGCGTACCGCACACCACCAGCGCGGTGCTCCTCTCCCGCGACGGGCTGGTGAAGTCGGTGCACGGCCTCGACCCCGACAGCGCCGACCACATGGCGGCGCTGGCCTCCGGCCTGTACTCGCTGGGCCGCAGCGCCGGGGTCCGGTTCGGCGACGGCGGCGAGGTCCGGCAGGTCGTGGTCGAACTGGACTCGACCCTGCTGTTCGTCACCACCGCGGGCTCCGGCACCTGCCTCGCCGTGCTGGCCGGCCGCGAGGCCGACGCCGCGGTGCTCGGCTACGAGATGGCGATGCTGGTCAAGAGCGTCCGCCCCTATCTGGTGACCGCCCCCCGGCAGCAGTCCGCCGACCCCGCGGCGACGAGGCCTTGAGCGTGACGGCGCCCGGCGACGGGCCCTGGCTCGACGACGCGGCCGGACGGCTGGTGCGCCCGTTCACCGTCAGCAACGGCCGCACCCGCCCCACCGTCGCGCTCGACCTCATCTCGCAGGTGAGGGCCACCGGGGCCGCGCCCCTCGGCCATCTCGGTCATCTCGGCCCCGAGCACGCCCAGGCGCTCGACCTGTGCCGGGCGTCCGTCTCGGTCGCCGAGGTCGCCGCCCACCTCAAGCTGCCGGCGGTGGTCACCAAGGTGCTGCTGTCGGACCTGGTCGACTGCGGGGCGCTCACCACCAAACCCCCGGAGTTCCACCACAACCCGACGGACCGGGCCCTACTGGAGGCAGTGCTCGATGGACTACGACGACAGCTCTGACCACGCCCACCACGCGGACCACGACGACGGCGCCGACCCGTTCCCCACCGCGCTGAAGATCCTGGTGGCGGGCGGGTTCGGGGTCGGCAAGACGACGCTCGTCGGCGCCGTCAGCGAGATCGCGCCGCTCAGCACGGAGGAGCTGCTCACCACGGCCGGCGCCGCCACCGACGACCTCGACGGGATCGAGAACAAGGTCGAGACGACGGTGGCCATGGACTTCGGCCGCATCACCCTCGACCCGGACCACGTGCTGTACCTCTTCGGCACGCCCGGACAGGAACGGTTCTGGTTCATGTGGGACGAACTGTGCGAGGGCGCCCTCGGCGCGGTGGTCCTCGCCGACACCCGCCGCCTGGAGGACTGCTTCGCGGCCGTCGACTTCTTCGAGGAGCGCGGCCTCGGATTCATCGTCGCCGTCAACGAGTTCGACGGGGCCCACCGCTACGCCCCCGAGGAGGTGCGCGCCGCCATCGATCTCGGCCCCGAGATCCCGGTCGTGTGCTGCGACGCCCGGATCTCCGCCTCCGGCGTCCAGACCCTGCTCACCCTCGTCCGCCACCTCATGGCCCACGCACCCGTCACCCCCGCGCCCAACCACGGCGCCCACATGTGAGACCCGCACACACTGCACCGGAGCCGCATATGAGCTTTGCCCACAGCGACGGGACCCGGCCATGAGGTACGACCCGCCGCGCCCGGCCGGCCGGCTGCTGCTCACCCCCGACGACACGGAGGCGCCCGCGCGAACGCGGCGACTGCGCCGGCTGGGCCTGGGGGAGCGTCCCGAGCCGGCGCTCGACGCCTTCGCGGGCCATCTGGCGTCGCTGACCGGCACGCCGTACGCCATGGTCAACTTCCTCGGGGAGACCGGCCAGTTCTTCGCCGGCCTGCGCGCGCCCGAGGTCGGACCCGTCGCCAAGGAGGACGGGACCCGGCCGGTGATGGGCCGCTTCCTCCCCCGCGACCACGGCTTCTGCCCGCACGTGGTGGCCCGGCGCAAGGCGCTGGTGCTGGACGACGTCCGCGACTACCCGCGCTTCGCGGGCAACCCGGTCGTCGACGAGTACGGCGTCCACTCCTACCTCGGCGCGCCGCTCGTCGACACCACCGCCATGGTGCTCGGCACCGTCTGCGTCGCCGATGTCTCCCCCCGGCCCTGGGGGCGGTCCGGTCTGGAGACCATCAAGGCGGCCGCCGCGGATCTCGTCGTACGGCTGCAAGCTCCCGAGACCGGGGGACTCCCGTTCTGACCACGGTGGACGCCGGACCGGAGGCGTGAAGGAAAGCTGCGGCGGCGGTTAAGGAATCCTCGATGGACCAGGGCGGCGGCGTACGGCAGATCGCTGTGCGATTCCCCTTCCCCTCCCGCCCGGGACCGCTTCGGCATGCCCGCGGCCGGGACCTCAGCGTCAGGAGCCGTAGCGTTGAAGGCGCTGGTCAAGGACAAGGCGGAACCAGGGCTGAGGCTCCTGGACGTCCCGGAGCCGGAGGCCGGACCCGCGGACGTGAACACCGCGCTGTTCCGCCGCCGGATGGCCGAGGAGGGCTTCGACATCCTGCCCGGCGATCACGCGATCGCGCCGGTCATGATCGGTGACGCGGCCCGGGCGGGCCGGATGGCGGAGCTGCTGCTGGAGCGGGGCGTGTACGTGATCGGCGTCTCGCATCCGGTGGTGCCGCAGGGACAGGCCCGGATCCGTGTCCAGCTGTCCGCGGCGCACTCGACCGAGGACGTCGACCGCGCGGTGGACGCGTTCGTGGCGGCGCGGGCGGAGCTGGACGGCTGAGCCCCGCCCGGGCGGGGCCGGACGGTCGGGCCCGGGCCCGGGCAGGCCGCTGACCTCCGCGAAGGCGCTCTTTCCGGCACACGGCGTCGGGGAGAATCGGTGCCATGGTCGAGGCGCGGCGGCTCCACGTCCTCCGTGCGGGGGCCGACCACCGCACGGTCACGGCGGCTGCCGCCGCGCCGTACCTCACGCCCTCCGCGGTGTCCCAGCAGCTCACCGCCCTGGAGCAGGAGACGGGACACCGGCTGGTGGAGCGCGGCGCCAAGGGGGTGCGGCTCACCCCGGCCGGGCGAGATCCTGCTCGGCCACACCAACGCCGTCCTGGCCCAGCTGGAGCGGGCGGAGGCGAGCTCGCCGCGTACAGCTCGGGTGCCGCCGGCAGTGTCACGGTCGCGTCCTTCGCGACCGGTGTCGCCCAGGTCGTATCGCCGGCCGTGGCCCGCCTCGCGCGGACCGCGCCCGGCATCCGCATCCGCGTCCGGGACGCCGAGGGGGACGCCAGCCTGCCGATGCTGCTGGACCGGCAGGTCGACGTCGCGGTCGCGGTCGAGTACCGCGGGGCCCCGCCCGCCGACGATCCCCGGCTGGCCCATGTCCCGCTGTACGCCGGGCCGTTCGACGCGGTGGTGCCGGTCAGCCACCGGCTGGCGGAGGCGGCCGAGGTGCCGCTGGCGGGGCCGGCGAAGGACCCGTGGATCGGCCCGTACCCCGGCAACCCCTGTCACGACGTGGTGGTGCCGGCCTGTGAGAGCGCCGGGTTCCAGCCCCGGCTGGAGCACTCCGCGGACGACTTCCGGGCGGTGGTGGCCCTCGCTTCGGCGGACAGGGGGTCGCCCTCGTGCCGCGCTCCGCGCCGCGCGGCACGGACCTCACCGGCGTCGTCGTCCGGCCGGTGGACGGGGTGGCGCCCGCGCGCCGGGTCTTCGCCGCCGTCCGCCGGGGCGCGGAGGGGCATCCGCTGATCCAGCCGGTGCTGGAGGCGCTGGAGGAGGCGGCGCAGGCGTGAGGCCTCCGGTGGCGCGGTGCGGCTCCCGTAACACTGCCGTCTCGTATCTGGGATAAAGTCTCAAATATGAGAGACGAGTACGCCGAGGGCCGCCCCGGCGCCGAGGGCGTCGCCGCCCCGCCGGACGTCGACACCCGGCTCGGCGCGCGGCTCGCCGAGCTGCGCGCC